>JBBQEC010000178.1:0-5322 GCA_038320305.1 Candidatus Limnocylindrales bacterium
CCGCAATCAGCGCATCGCACCAGGCCTCCGCTCGCTCGCGGACGTTCTGTTCTTCCATCAGTGGCGCTCCTTAAGCTCCTCTTGTCATCTGCTGTGATTATCCAGCTTGAGTGGCTGCAGGTCGAGTGTGACCGCCGGTGTTGGCGATTCCACTCAGTCCCGCTCGACTCAGTCCCGCTCGACGCATGAGTTATCCGGGCAAACGAAAAGGAGTTCACCTCGATGAAACTGACGGCGATGGTGTTTTTGAGCCTCGATGGTGTCTACCAGGGTGGTGGTGGTCCCGATGAGGACCGCCGCTTCGGGTTTGAGCGCGGTGGCTGGCAGGCGCCGTACGGCGACGACGAGGCGGGTCAGTTCATCACGTCGGTATATGAGCGCATGGACGCGATGCTGCTCGGCCGCAAGACGTGGGAGATCTGGGACGCGTACTGGCCGCACCACGATTCCGGGGATCCCATCTCGCACGGCATCAACGTCGTTCCCAAGTACGTGCCGTCGACCACGCTCAAGGAACCGACCTGGCAAAACACCCACGTAATCGACGGTAACGTCGACCAGAGGGTCCGCGAGCTGAAGGCTCAGCCGGGACGCGACCTGCTGCTTCAGGGCAGCGGCAACCTGCTGCGGTGGCTGCTCGAGCGCGACCTGGTCGACGAGTTGCATCTGCCCATCTATCCGGTCATTGTCGGCCAGGGTTTGCGGCTCTTCCCCGACCGCGGGCCGACGCACTCCCTTGAGCTGGTCGAGTCGCGAGCGACGCCGTCGGGCGTGACGATCCAGACGTACCGACCTAAAGGTCGCGCCTCATTCGGCACTGTCGGAGAGTGAGCGCGACTCCTTTACCCTTGGAGGCGCATGCCTGCTGAATTCATCTACACCACCTCCAAGCTGTCCCGGCATTACCCACCGGATCGCACGGTGCTGGAGGACATCTCGATCTCCTTCTATCCGGGCGCCAAGATCGGTGTCATCGGGGCGAATGGCGCAGGCAAATCGAGCCTTCTGCGGATCATGGCCGGGCTCGACGATGGTTACAACGGTGAAGCGCGGCTGACGCCCGGGTTCACCGTTGGCTACCTCAGTCAGGAACCGCAGCTCGATCTTGAGAAGACGGTCAAGGAGAACGTCCTTGACGGCGTGCGCGAAGTCCATGGCCTGATCGAGCAATACAACGCGGTCATGGCCAAGTGGTCCGAGCCTGATGCCGACTATGAGGCGGTGGGCGCCGAGCAAGCCGCGCTGGAAGACAAGATCAACGCCGTGGGGGCATGGGACGTCGAGCGCAACGTAGAGATCGCGATGGACGCGCTCCGTTGCCCGGCCGACGACGCCAACGTGACCACGCTCTCCGGCGGCGAGAAGCGTCGCGTGGCTTTATGCCGGCTGCTGTTGCAGCACCCGGACCTGTTGCTGCTCGACGAGCCGACGAACCACCTCGACGCGGAATCCGTCGACTGGCTCGAGCGGTTCCTCAAGGAGTACTCGGGCACGGTCGTCGCCGTCACTCACGACCGCTACTTTCTGGACAACGTCGCAGAGTGGATCCTCGAGCTGGACCGGGGGAGGGGCATACCCTTTGGCGGGAACTACACGGGCTGGCTCGAGCAGAAGCTGGAACGCATGTCACGCGAGCAGAAACAGGTGGACGCGCGGCAGCGCACGCTCATGCGTGAGCTCGAGTGGGTGCGCATGGGCGCGAAGGCTCGACAGGCAAAAGGCAAGGCCCGCCTGGGTGCCTACGAGAAGCTGCTCGAGGAGGCGCAGGACGCGAAGGGCGTCCAGCAGCGCGAACTGGAGATCGCAATACCGCCCGGGCCGCGGCTTGGCGACACCGTGATCGAAGTCAGCGGGTTGCGCAAGGGCTATGGCGATCTGTTGCTCATCGAGGACCTGACGTTCTCGCTGCCGCGCGCCGGCATCGTGGGGATCATCGGGCCGAATGGCGCGGGCAAGACCACGCTCTTCCGCATGATCGTTGGCCAGGAGGAGCCCGACGCGGGCACCGTCGAAATTGGCGACACCGTGAAGTTGTCATACGTGGACCAGAGCCGAGACGATCTGGCGGCGGACAAGACGGTGTTCCAGGAGATCACCCAGGGCGCCGAGATCATCAAGGTCGGCTCACGCGAGCTGCCCGCCCGCGCGTATGTATCGAGCTTTAACTTCCGCGGCACGGATCAACAGAAGGTCGTCGGCGCGCTCTCCGGTGGCGAGCGCAACCGTGTGCACCTCGCGAAGCTTCTGCAATCGGGCGGCAACGTCCTGCTTCTGGATGAGCCGACCAACGACCTTGACGTCGACACGCTCCGCGCGCTGGAGGCGGGCCTCGAGACCTTTCCCGGGTGCGTCGTCGTCATCAGCCACGACCGGTGGTTTCTGGACCGAATCGCGACGCACATCCTGGCCTTCGAGGGCGACAGCCAGGTGCGCTTCTTCCAGGGCAACGTCACCGACTACGAGGCTTTCCGCCACAAGGAGCTGGGCACGTCCGCCGACCAGCCGCATCGCATCCGCTACAAGCGCCTCGCCACCGCCTAGCGGCGGCCACGGCTGGTAGCGTCTCGGCGATGGCGCTTGACGATATATATCGCGCGGAGCTTGCCCGCCGTGAGCACGAAAACATGATCGCCGCGGAGTCGATGTTGGCGTCATTCTCCGAAACGTCTTTCGTCGAACGCGCGGACGGCGTGGCACTGATTGCCGCAGGACTGCCAGTAAGCTCCCTCAATCAGGTCGTCATCGAGAACGATGCGGCCTCGCCGCAGGGCGTGGCAGCGGCAGTGGCCCTGCTCAGGGAGCGCAAGCTCCCGTTTGTCGTCACGCTTCGGTCAGGCGCTGATGATCGCTTCGTTCCGTCGATGACTCGGCTTGGCCTGATGCCGATGACGAAGGAACCGTGGCCGCCAGGCATGGCTCTGAGTCCAATCTCGGCTGAGCTTGCCCCGATGCCGCACGGCTACGAAGTCATCCAGGTCAGGGACGTCGACGCCCTCGAGGATCACGTAAGAACGATTGCTGCCGGCTTCGAGATGCAGGACTCATTGGCGCGCGCTCTCCTCGGATCGGTCGCGCTCGAGCGGGATGATGCTGCGTTCTACACGGGCTATGCCAATCGAGAACCTGTGGCGACAGGCGTGGGTTTTCGAACCGAGCGAACGATCGGCATCTACAACGTCTCGACGACACCAAGTGCGCGTCGTCACGGCTACGGGGAGGCAATGACGAGGCGCATTGCACATGACGGAGCTCGGGCAGGTTGTGACCTCGCCGTGCTCCAGCCGAGCCGCAAGGGTTTCCCGATGTACGGGCGGATCGGATATCGGACGGTGGTCCATTACGTGACGTACGGTGAGCCAGCGCTGACTGACTGACTGACTAATTTGCAAAGGGCTTGATCGAGGCGACGGGCATCCAGCCGCGCGAACTGGATACCGCTGCGGCCAAATACGTACCCGACTTCTTCCTTGGCACGACAGTCGTCGAGAAAGCACCAAAGTGGTCGGCTACTACGCGATTTCGACTGGTTCCGTCCAGCCGCTGGCCATCTCCGACGCCGGAATCGAGCTCATCACCACTCGTGTGGATACTGCACAGGACGTGTCATAGCGTGCTAGTGTCATCTCATGGCTGGTCAACGAGTGAACATCGTCCTGGACGAGCAGCGCGCCGTGAAGTTGCGGCGTCTGGCAGAACGCACCCACACCAACCCGGGCACCATCGCACGCTCGCTGCTCTCCACCGCGCTGGACGAGGCCGACCCGGATCCGCGGACTATTACGGACCTCCTGGACCGGATTCCCGGTGCCTGGGAAGACGTGCAAGCCGGCCTCGCAGAGGCGGAGGCAGGGCAGGGCAAGCCGCTCAAGGATATCTAGGCGGTGGCTTCGGTCATTGTCACGCCGACGGCCCAACGAAACCTGGCCACGCTTATCGAAACGCACTCTTTGCCAGGGTCCACGCTGGCGCGCTTTCGTCGCACGTTGGAGCCGCTCCGGGACTTCCCCTTGGTTGGCGTGAAGCTCCGCACGCCCGGGCCGGAACTCCGCTTCATTGTCGGTCCCTGGCGCTGGATGATCGTCGTGTACCGCTACTACGATGAGGCCGATCAGGTCCGGATCATCTCGGTCCACGATGCCCGTTCTGCTCGTTTGCCTACTGAGCACCAAGACAACGAGCGCACGGTCGCGGGGTCCCAAAGCCACGTGATAGCCTGTGGTCCACGTCCCCGCCAGTGGAGATTGAAGACCCATGACGAAGACCAACCTGACTCTGCAATTGGACGCTGAAGTGATTCGGCGCGCGCGGATCGTCGCCGCTAAACGTGGGACATCGGTCAGCGCCCTTGTCGCGCGCGAGCTGGATCAGATCGTTGCGCAGGACGAACGGTACGAGGAATCGCACCGCCGAGCGACTGAGCTGATGGCCAACGCCAAGGCTCTCGGCGGCAGAAACTGGACCCGCGACGATATCTACGCCGAGCGTCTGGACCGTATTGGCCGCTGAGTTCACGACGTTCGTCGATACGAACGTTCTGGTGTACGCACACGACGCCACGGAGGCTGCCAAGCAGCCGATCGCGCGTGTCCTACTGGACGCCCTGTGGGCCGAGCACAACGGCGTGTTGAGCACACAGATCCTGCAGGAGTTCTACAACACCACTACGCGCAAGTTGACACCGCCAATGACCCGCGCAGAGGCACGCGAGATCGTCGATCTTTACAGCGCGTGGCCCGTCGTGGTGATAGATCCGGCTCTGATCCTGACGGCTTCGCGCCTGGAGGAAGAACACCAACTGTCCTTCTGGGATGCACTCGTGATCGAGGCCGCGCGACTAGCAGGCGCCCAACGCCTGCTAACGGAGGACATGCAGGACGGGCGTGTCATCGAAGGCGTCCGCATCGAGAACCCGTTCGTTGCCGCGGAACAGCCGGATGACCCGGTAGATCAGGCCCGCGGCATGGATAGACTCGTGGGGTGATCCGCAGCGAACGTTGCTATGTTCGCGCTGCCAGGGAGTCGCCGACAAGGAGAGAGGGCACGCTGAATTGGCTGAGGCCAAGTCCAACTCGACGATCGAGAATCCCGTTATCAACTCGCCGTTTGTTGAGCCGGAGCGGCATTTCGTGATGGCTGACGGCAAACCGACTGGTGAGATAGAGCCGCGCCGCAGGCCAAGCGAATTTTTCGTTCCGGTCGCGCAGATCAGGAGGAAGTCGGCCGCTCAGCTGACGCTCGATCAGTACGGGCCGCCGACGAAGCAGCAGCCGAACGAGATCGTTAACGAGATCCGACAGGCAGTCGGCCGCTGGCGGCAGCAGG
>JBBQEC010000179.1:0-5306 GCA_038320305.1 Candidatus Limnocylindrales bacterium
TGCTCATCGACACCGGCCCCGATCCTGATCTCGAACTGGCCCGCCTGGACGCGCGCATCCCTTCCTGGGACAGACGCATCGATGTGGTCGTGCTGACCCATCCACACGAGGATCACGTCGGTGGCCTCGCCCTGCTTCTTGAGCGTTATCGGATCGGCACCGTCGTCGAATCGGGCATGGTCGGCCGCGGCCCGGGCGACGCGGCGTATCGGCGCGTGCTCGCTGAACAGGATCGCCAGACGACCCTGGCCGCAGCCGGAGATCGGCTGTGGCTCGACGGCATCGAGCTGGATGTCGACTGGCCACCGCCTGGCAGCGTCCCAGCCCGGGCGAGTGACGATGGCAAGCAGGTCAACAACGAGTCGCTCGTGTTCGATCTTCATTTCGGCAATCGTCGGATGCTCTTCAGCGGGGAAATGGAGGAAGAGGTCGATCCGCAGCTCCTCGCCCGCGGCCTGGCCGAACACCTTGGCGGGCCTATCGATATCCTGAAAGTCGCGCACCACGGCTCGCGGACAGCGACCACCAACGCCCTGCTGGACGTGCTCCAGCCACGCATCGCTGTCATCAGCGTCGGCGCCGACAACACCTACGGCCACCCGGCTCCGGCCACTCTGGAGCGACTCAGCCAGCACGGCGCGAGCATCTATCGAACTGATCTCGACGGCTCGGTCGAGATCAGCACAGATGGCAGCGACCTGCGCGTGGCCACCGACAAGCAACACGCGCCGTCACCGACACCGGGCCGGGAATCCCGCCACGACGACCGCATGCTGGTTGGTCAGACTCCGCTGCGAACTTACAATCGGAGGCGTGTCCGCTCCTACACGGGTCGAGGCCGCCGACATCGTGCGCAGCCTTGCCCCGAACCCTCGGCTGCTGCGCCACTCGACTGTCGTGGCCGAGATCGCGGCATTTCTCTGCTCTGCCATGGCCCGCCACGGCACGGCCGTCGATGAGCAGCTGGCCGTGACTGCGGCGCTGCTCCACGACCTCGACAAGATGCTGCCCGAATCCGATCCGCTCAAGGCCCTGGGCCACGGCCCGGCCGGCGCCGAGTGGCTGCGCCAGCACGGCCATCCTGAGCTGGCCGAGGCCGTGGCCAGCCATCCGGTGATGACCATTGGTAATGCCGACAGCTACGAAGCGTGGGCTGAGACGGCCGGTCTCGCTGGACAAATCGTGGCCTATGCGGACAAGCGCGGACGTCAGCGCCAGATAACTGTCCACCAGCGTTTCGCACGCTGGCACACGCAGTACCCGCAGAGTCCGCCGCTCGAGCTTGCGCACATGCGAGTCGAGCGACTGGAAACCGAGATATGTGCGATGGGCGCGCTGAAACCCACGGACGTTGCTCGGACGCGATGGGTCGCCAAGGTGATGCGTGCCAAGAGCTGACATCGCCTACTTCTGGGGCGAGGACGCGTGGGCCATCGAGCGCACCGGCCGCGAGTTCCGCGCGAGTCTCGAGCAAGCTGCCGGGCAGCCCTACGACGTTTGGCGCACTACCGGCGACGAGGACGACTCGAGCGCCGAGGTCGCCGCGGGCAAGCGCCGCGACCGGATCATCGATGGCATCGCCGACCACCTGGCTATCTCGCCCATGTTCTCCGCGGGCACGGTCGTAGTCGTGCGTCAGCCCGGATCGCTGCTGCGTGAGGCGGCCGCTCGCGAACGGGTCCTCCGTCTGCTCGGCGAGGTAGCGTCCGGCAATGCCCTCGTCTTCCTGGATCTGCTCGCGGCCGGAGGCAGCGGACCGGCACAACAGGGCGTGCTGCGCGACGCCATCCAGGCCGCAGGCGGCAGCGTCAAGGACTTTCCGGCACTGTCGCGCGAGCGTATGGAGGGCTGGATCACGAGTCGCGCGTCAGAGCTCGGCATCACGCTCGCGCCCGGAGCCAGCCGCCTGCTTGCAGAGCGCGTCGGCGCGTACGTGCGCGAAGGGGACGTTGATCGCCGACGCATGAGCGAGCTCGCCAATGGCGAGCTCGAGAAGCTCGCCCTGTATCGACCCAATGGCACGATCGCGCGCGAGGACATCGACGCTCTCGTCGCTGAAGCCGTCCCGGGCTCGACGTGGGCGTTCCTCGATGCAATCGGCAACCGCCGCTCATCGGAGGCGGCGACTCTCGCTCGTCGGCTGCTCGACGATGCGACGCCGATCCAGGTCATGACCACCCAGATCCATCGTCGCTTGCGCGAGCTGATCGTCGTCGCCGACCACATCGCGGCGGGGACCACGCCGCCCGACCTGGTGCGCGAGCTGAAGCTTCAGCCTTTCCGCGCGCAGAAGCTGAGTGAGCAAGCGCGGACGTGGCAGCAGGATGAGCTCGACAGGGCGTTGTCCGCTCTGCTCGAGGTCGACATGCTCAGCAAGGGCATCGCCTCGGATGGGTCGCCACGCACCGTGTCGGACGATCGGTCGCAGCTGGCGTTGATCGCGTGGATCGGTATCTGTGTCGCGCGCACGACAGACTGGCGAAGAGTCGCCTAGCGCGACTCGGGTGGGGCTAGCTGCTGGGCGATGACCAGGCACCGGCCATGAGCACGGCGTCTGTCTCGATCGCAAAAGTGCAGCGACCCTCGGGCACTGACAGCAGTTCGATCAGGTCAGGATCCAGGTACAACTGCTGGCAGATTTCGCATAGGCTCGCGGGAAGGGCGAAAAAGAACTTCTCACTGCCGTCGTCGAGACGGAAGGTCGCGTCGAAGCGCGAGTTGAAAAGCTTCCGATTACAGGTCGGGCATCCACTACCCAAGCGAGCCATGCGGGGATGCTAGGTACGATCCGGTGCACTCCCCCACGACCCAGCGGTACCGGGTCCGACCGCCTTCGGTCCTACTGCACACGCAGCAGGATCGGCGCCTCGGCCCACAGCCGTTCGAGCTGATAGAAGTCGCGCTCGGGCGCGGCCATGATGTGGACGACGACCGCACCAAAGTCGAGCAGCACCCAGTGCGCACTCGACGAGCCCTCGCGGCCGATCGCGCGCACGCCCTCGTCGCGCAGGCCCGCGACGATGCCGTCGGCAATCGCGCCAAGCTGGCGCTCGGACGAGCCTGAGCAGATGACGAAGTAGTCAGCCAGCGTCGTCAGCGCGCCGATCTCGAGCAGCACGATGTCGACGGCCTTCTTGTCTGAGGCAAGATCGACGATCTGTCGGGCCAGTGCCAGTGCGCCCTCGTCCGACGTGCTCTTCTGCTCGCCCTTTGCCTTTGGTCTCACGGTGCGTCGGCGCGGCAGTCCGCGAACGTCCTCAGGCTTCTGGTCGGTCATCGGCTCCATACAGTCCATGTTCGCCGATATAGCGCTCGACGGCAGGCGGCACCAGATATCTGATCGAACGGCCCATGGCCAGACGAGCGCGGATGTCGGACGACGAGTGACCCAGGACGGATGTCGCGACGAACGAGAAGCGCTCGACGCGTTCCGGAAAGTGCGCCTCAAGCCATTCACGCGGCAGGTTCGCATAGCCAAGACGGGGCACGATCGCGATCTCGGCCAGATCGAGCAGGCGCTCGGGATCGCGCCACTCGGGCAGGTGCCCGGCGGATTCGGCGGACAGGATCAGGACGAAGCGGCAGGTTGGCATCTGGGCCACCAGCCGCGCCATGGTGTCCGCCGTGTATCCAGAGAGGTCGTCGTCGATCTCGACCCTGCTCACAGAGAAACGGTCGTTGTCCGCGACCGCCAGCTCGACCATGCGCACGCGATCGTCGGCGCTGATGTGGGCCGCGGATCGATGCACGGGCTCGTTAGCGGGCACGAACAGGACGTGGTCGAGATCGAGTGCCTCGCGACTCTGCTCGGCAATTGCCAGGTGGGCGAAATGGACGGGATCGAAGACGCCGCCCAGGATTCCCCAGCGCTCGGTCATCCGTTCTCGTCGTCCCACTCGAGCTCAACAGTCCCGATGAACACGGTGTCGCCGGCGATAACGCCCGCGCGGTTCAGCTCGCGCTCGACTCCGAGCTTGGCGAGGTCGCGCTGGAAGCGCTGCGCCGATTCGGGATTGTCAAAGTTCGTCTGCGCGGCGAGACGCTCGACGCGCCGCCCAACGACGCGGTAGCCCTCGCCATCGCGCTGAACGGAGAAGACATCGGGCCCCGACTCGAGGCGGTGTACGACGACGCCCGTCGATTCAGCCGGTCGCGCGAGCTCGTCCGCGTCGGGCAGCAGGTCCGCCAGCGCGGCGACGAGATCGGAGATGCCTTCGTGCTTGTCGGCGGAGATTGCCAGGACGCGCAGGCCGTCGTGCGCGCGGGCACTCTCGAATGACTTCAAATGTTGGCGCGCGTCGGGCAGGTCCATCTTGTTGGCCACCACCAGGGTCACCTTGTCGAGGAGCTGCGGCTCGTATTCCTCAAGCTCGCCACGGATGACCTGATAGTCGCGCTCGGGATCCTCCGTCGCCATGTCGACGACGTGAACAAGCAGCCTCGTACGCGCCACGTGGCGCAGGAATTCGTGGCCCAGGCCAGCCCCGCCACTCGCTCCCTCGATCAGGCCGGGCATGTCCGCGACTGTCGCCCGACGGTCGTCAGCCGGATCGAAGGCGGACAGATCGAGCACGCCCAGGTTGGGGGTCAGCGTGGTGAACGGATATGCAGCCACCTCCGGCGTGGCATTGCTGAGCACTCCGAGAAGCGTCGATTTGCCGGCGTTGGGCAGACCCACAAGACCGATATCGGCAATCAGGCGCAGCTCAAGCTGGATTCTGCGCTCGTCGCCGGCCTCGCCCTTCTGGGCATGAGTCGGTGCCTTGTTGACCGCGGTCGCGAAGTGGACATTGCCGAGACCGCCGCGTCCTCCGCGTGCGACCATGATTTCCTGCTCGCGCGACACCAGGTCCGCCAGCAGATCGCCGGTCGCGGAGTCGCGCACCAGCGTCCCGGGCGGAACGGTGAGATACAGATCCTGGCCGGCTTTGCCATGACGCTTGGAGCTTTCGCCGCGGCCGCCCGAGTCCGCCTTGAAATGGTGCTTGAAGCGGTAGTCGCGCAGCAGCGTCTCGCCGGCATCAACGCGCATGTACACGCTTCCGCCGCGACCGCCGTCGCCGCCGTCGGGTCCGCCGCGCGGCACGTGTGCCTCGCGGCGCATGCTCGAAGCGCCGTCGCCGCCGTTGCCGCCGTGGACGGTGATTGTCACGTCATCAAGAAACATTGAGCCAAGGGTACTTTGATGGAGCCCGGATACCATCGAAGCCCGTAAATGAGTTCGTGAGGTTGTCATGCTCCACGTCGACGTTCCGTCACGTGCCCAGATGGAGCGTCTGTTGCGCGCCCGTCAGCCAGGCAGCGTG
>JBBQEC010000180.1:0-5301 GCA_038320305.1 Candidatus Limnocylindrales bacterium
ATCACGTGATCGAGGACGGGCACGTCTAACAACCGCCCCGCAGCGATGGCCTCAGCGGTCAGATGCAGGTCATCCGGCGATGGCTCCGGATCACCCGACGGATGGTTGTGGACGAGGATCACGCCCGCGGCATGGATGCGAACAGCGTCCCGGAACAGCTCCGCCACGCGCACGATCGCGGCCGAGACATTGCCCACGTAGACCGTCGATTCCCGCAGCACGACGTTCTTCGTGTTGAGCGACAGGACGCGCATCTCTTCACGTTCGAGCGCGGCCATGACGGGCAACAACCTGTCCGCAACATCGCGCGGCGCGCGCACTGACCAACTCTGGCCGTGGCCCGCGACGGCGGAGCGCCGCCCAATCTCGAACGCGGCGAGCAACTGCGCCGCGCGTGCCGCGCCGACACCGGGTACGGCCGTGAGCTCGAGAGCCTCCGCCCGTCCGAGCTCGGCCAGGCCGCCGTGCCGGGCGAGGGCGCCACTCGCAGCGTCACGTGAGCCGGCGCCCCACAACAGCGTCAACAGCTCCGTCGCGCTCAACGCCGGCGCGCCCACAGTTGCGAGTCGTTCACGCGGCCGTTCGATCGCAGGTAGCTCGCGGAATCGGTGTCCAGACATGAATAGCGGCCCTCGCACTGACAGCGTTTTCGCACTCGTGAAATGTTGGATGCTCCCCGGCCCGGACAACGGAGCCCGCCGATTTCCCCGCCGTCCCGACCGGGGAGCAAGACGAACCTTACGAATGGGCTCTTAACGCCCGATCACTCCCGACTTGGCTGGCAATTCCGTGGATAACGGCCCGCGCGGACTCGTTCTAGCGAGCTGGCACCAGCAGGAGCGTCACGACCGCGAACAGGTTGAACGCAGCGTGGGCACCTATTGACGCCGCGAGTCCCCGTCTTATGAACAGCCAGCCCAGCACGAAGCCGACCGGCGCAATGACAAGGACCTCAATGACCGCCTGCTTCAAGCCATCGACCGCGCCCGCGGACGATTGCGGTGTGAGGATGTTGATGATGTGCACGAGCGCGAAAAAGACGGTCGAGCGCAGCAGCGCCGAACGGGCGCCAAGGTCATCGAGCCAGGCCGGAATGGCGTAGCCGCGAAAGAACAGCTCCTCACCGAACGGAATCAGAAGGCACGTGGCCAGCGCGACGAGCACAACGTCGACGGATGTCGACATCGTGGGCACAACATCAGGAGGTTGTGCACCCAGGAGCAGCGAGATCACGCCGCCCCACAGCCCGACACCAAGCGCCGTCAGCAGCCCAACTCCGAGCCCCAAGCCGAGATCGGCGACAAGCCGGCTCCGCGCCCAGGGAATCGGGATGCGGAAATCGCGCAACGACAGTGCGTGAGTTCTGAGGCCGAAGGCGAACACAACGAACACGTAGCCCGCCAGCAACACGATCGCGGCGATGAAGATCGTGACCGGCGTCAACGTCGTGCCGCCAATGCCGAGCACGGCGAGGACGAGGCTGATGATGTTGACCAGCACGAGCTGGACGCCAAAGAGGATCAGCGGCGACGGACCGCGGAAGAGCGGCTCCGGTCGGGTGCTGCGTTCGATGATCTGATAGCCGGCCGCACTTGAGAAGCCGGCCAGCATCAACAGCAGCGCGCCCATCAACAGGATGCCGCGCACCGGTGGTCCGGTCTGCGCAGCAACAAACAGCAGGCCGAAGCCAATTACCGTCAGCAGCCACCCGAGAACGTACAGGCCAGCACCCGGTCGTCCCTGGAGGGTGAACATCGAGCGCGGCGTCGAAGAGGGAGGCCTTGAGCCCTCAGTCGAGGCGGGGCTGGACGGGTCGCTCGGGCCCGCGTTCAGGTCGATCGGAGAGCCGGAATCAGTGGTCGCCGGTCGCCGGTCGCGGCGAAACCTCGGTCACGCGTGTATCGATCGAGCTCGAGGAGATCTGCGGCACAGGCGCCGGTGTGGCCGGCAAGTCGTCGTATTCGGCTGGCTCGGGCGTCCGCGCCGGCCGGCCCTTGGGCGGTGCAACGAGCACCTCCTGGAGCACATCCGGGCGCTCGAAGTCCTTGCCGCACCATGCACACAGCGACCAGTCGAGCTCCACGAGTCGCGAGCAATTGGGGCACACGCGGCGAAGACGGTTGCGGCACGTGGGGCAGATGATCCAGTCCTCGTGCACCTGACGACCGCAGTTCGCGCAGTGCGGCTGGGCCTCGATCTCGACCATCATCGCCTCTTCGGCGAGTGCCCTCTCATTGGCCTCGGCGACCGTCTCGCGCGGCCGCAGGATGCGGTACACGATCACGCCGAAGACAAAGAAGATTGGCGTGAAGATGATGATCAGTGCCGCGGCCAGATACGGCGCTACAGGGTTGGTGGTGCGCGTCTGGAGGTCGCGATACGCCCAGTAGGCCGTGGCGGCCCAGAGCAGTACGAAGTAAAACGCGATCCCTTCCAGCGCCAGCCTGACCACGGGCGAGTCGAGAATCTTGGAGATCTCGGTCCCGAGCGTCTGCAGGAGCTGGTCAATCATCCGTAGAAGCGCCTCAAGTAGCGGTCAAGCGGTACCGCGGCCGAGTTTAGCAGGGGCGATCGATCTGTCCGGCCTCCTGTGAACCTCGGACGATTACAGCCTCAGCGCAGTGACGCGAACGTCCAAAGACCACTGCGCACGGTCGACACGAGCCCGCACAGGAATAAGCAGGCGGCGAAGATGCCGCCAAACAGGAGCGCTACGAGCAGGGCGCTGACGATTTCGAGCAGGCCGCCCGACAGACCGGTTGACAGGAAGGCCGACTCGACAGCCTGCCACGTCACGCTCAGGACCACATCTGAGATTGCGATCGCACCGATGAAGAGCGACCAGCCGAAGAGGCACACGCCGATGACCCGCAGCGGATGGCGCTGAAGTCGATTGTGGGCACGCAGCCCATACGCGCCGGCGAGCACGCGGCGAACAACAACCGCCGACACCGCTTCGATGACGATCAGCAACACGACAAACAACGCCACCATGGGTGCGGCGTCGTTAAAGATCCGGACGTAGATCGATTCGGCCGACGATGGCAGCACGATCTCCGCCACGATCGACTGACTGAGCACGGCCGCCACGGGCAGGAGAGCAACGAGGATGGCGACGAGCGTCATGGTCTCGACGATGAACAGGCGGCTTGTGACTCGACCTTGCTCCGCCTCCGACATGCGGCCGGGCGCGAGCCAGGCATGGGCGACGCTCGGCTGAGCTGAGTTAACGAACCTGGTGAACGTCGCGAGCTCGCAGCGAGCGAGTGTGTACAGGATCAGCAGCGCGAGTCCAAGCGTGACGGCACCGGCCAGAGCAATGATCAGGTAGAACTCGCCTGTCAAGCCGGTCGAGTTCAGGTTGCCGCCGATCAGGAAGCGCACCTCGATGGCCGTGGGCAGGATCAAAACGGGCAGGATCAGCAGGAGAATGCCGCCGCGCAAAGCAAATCCGATCATGCCCATGACGAGGAGATTCGGGCAGGCTCGCAGCGCTCCAGAGATAGTGGGAGCGTCGCCACGCCAGCCAGTGGCCACGCCAGTGCGCAGGCCGGGGGCAACTAAGGCGCGTGACGTTCCCACCGCAGCCGAGTCTAGCCCCGCGGCCTCTGTGCGGACGCTGAGTAGATCGCGCCGAGGAAGCGGCTTGGAATGCGTGCGAGTTCGCGCGCGTCAACGAGACCTGCCTGTTCGGCCAGCCGCGGCCACGCGCGCGCCGAGAACGGGTTTGGCACCCAGGTGTTGCCCGAGTCCGAGTCGTACTCCACGACGAGGAATGTGCCACCCGGCTTGAGGCGAGCAGCGAGGGAAGCGATCACCGCAACCTGCCTCGAGCGCGGCACGAAATGGAGGCTGTTGGCCGCGACGAGACCGTCGAGCGTCGGCAGGTACGAAAGGTCGTCGCTGAAGTCGGCAACGAGCGTGGTCAGCTGCGTGTCCGGAAACGCCGACTTCATGCTCCGCGAGTTCGCCTCGAGCGCGTGCTTCTCGCGATCGACGGCGATGACCTGAGTACCGGGGCCGAGCAGATCGGCCAACGCGAGCGTGAAAGCGCCGCCGCCGGCGCCAAAGTCGGCCCACACCGCGCCGGGAGTGGGTACCTGGATCGCGGGGCGCAGCAGGCTGAGGTGGTCGGCGTGGTCCACCGGCGATCAGTCGGGCAGGTTCAACGCTGTTGGCGCAACACTCACTTGCGATTGCTGTCGAGTGCCGCCTTGGCGAGCTTGACGGCGATGCTCCCTCCGGGCACGAACAGGCCGACTGTGTCGGCGCCGATATCGAACAGCAGATCTCGATTGAGCAGGCCCTTGACCTGGGTCATCATCTGTTTGCCTGAGCGGGTGTCGCCGGTGATCGAGTCGACCTCGATCACGCCACTCTTGTCGTGCCAGGCAAACTCGAACGCCCACACCGGCCGGTAATACAGATCCGTCGTCTGGAGCACGATCGTCTCCTCGATGATCTTGTCCGCCTGCACGGGCTTCATCACATCGGCGAGTGTCTTGCGCACTACAAAAGAGGCGCGCTGCTCGGGAGGCACGACGATTGTCTCGGTTGATTCGAGAGTCTGGAGATCACCGATCTCCGACTTTGGACCGGTGATGACCGCCGGGCCATCCGCCACCGCAGACCCGGTCAGGCCGTCTGTGTATGACTCACTGCGGAAGTCGTTCTGACAGTGCTCGAGCACCTGGATGCGGAACGCAGGTTGAGGGCCGAGGCGTTGATCAAGTTCGTGGCGCTGGTCGTGGACGGTCACGGCGGTAACCTCGGACGACGAGCCGGGCACCGTGTAATCGCGGTTACGGTCGTAGACGTAGTGCGACGTGGCGGCGACATGCCAGAAGGGCATCAAGCGTCGCTGCTTTGTGACGACGGTCACTTCTTCGGCTTTCGGCCGCTGCAGGAGACCGCCGATGCCGCTGCCGAACGCGCTGACGCGCTTGTCCATCGCCTTCTGCTGAATCTCGTCGCTGGACAGGTGCTCCTCGAGAAGCAGCAGCCGTTCCTGCCCGAGCTGGATTTCCATGGCCCGATGATGCACCCGATCCCGCACCTGCGCGAGGTAATTTGAAATCGCCGCTCCCCTGGCGACAATGAGGACCGCCGAAGTCCCTGCCGGCTGCTTTTGGCTCGTGGGTGAGGACGTCCAATACGAACCGGCGACTACCCCTCGTGATTGGCCACCCCAAGCCACGATTTTGCAGATCATCTGAACATTTCGGCCTCTTCAGGCAGCTCTGACGCCAGCTGAGGCTGACTTAAGCGACAACTTTGCAGATCAAGTAGCAAATCCGCCGG
>JBBQEC010000181.1:0-5279 GCA_038320305.1 Candidatus Limnocylindrales bacterium
ATCCAGGGCCATGCTTGCGCCCGCCGAGAAGCCGGCCAGACCGATGCGCGAGCCGTCGACCTCTGGTCGATCGGCGAGCGCCAGCGCGGCATCCACGAGGTGCGCGGGCTCGGCGGGCGTGACGCGCAGCTCACGCAGGGCCGTCGAGTCGGGCACGCCCACGACAACGCCTGCACGAGCTATGTCGGTGGCGATGTTGACGACCTCAGGATCGTCGATCGAGACTGGATGAATGCCAAGGGCGAGAACAACCGCCGGCAATCCATCGCCGGGTCGAGCGCCGGCCGGCACGTACACATCCATGCGATCGGGTGGCTGCCCGTAGCTGATCGTGTGGCGCACGGGCTCACCGCTGACGGCCGATAACGGTTGGAAACCGATGTCGAGCATCTGCGGCACGAGTGCCCCGGCGATAAGGACCGATCGCACCGGCGGCAGCTGAGCGATGACCAGGATCGCCAGCGTCAAGGCGGTGACACCAATCGCCCAGCGTCGGCCGCTCGAAATCCTCAGATCATTCGAGTTGGAAACAGAGATTGAATCCTTCGGGTGGCGCCTGGGATTCAGTCCTTGCAGAAGCATTCGAGGCGCGCGGCTTCTTCGATGATTCGCGTCATCCGGCGCGCGGCGAGAGTCGAAACGCGGGCCCGCGGCCCAGCCGCTCGGCCGGCGTTCCGTACTTGAGGATCAGTGCACCGATCGCGCGGTTTCGCTCGACCTCCTCAAGCTCGACCGCCTGGTAGACCAGGGTCTCTTCGCCAATCGTCGCCGTGCAGCTCGGAAGCGAGCGGAGGTTAAGCGCCCAATCAGCATCGTCCGCGCCGGCGGCCACGAGCAGCGAACCGCTCGGTTCCTCGACGAAGCCGACTGCAGCCACGAACGGGTTGCCACTTATGCGGCCACGCGTTTCAAGAAGGGCGACCTTGCCCCACGCGGCAAGCTCCGCGCCGATTTCGTCGGTCATTCTGAGTGTGGGCGCCAGCGCAAGCGGAGTTGGCCCTAGCGCGAGGTTTCTCGCTGCCAGGACTTGCCCTCGACCGCCACGGCTGGCGCGTAGACCATCTCGACCTGCTGCATCGCTCGGATGTCGCGCGCGCCGAGGGCCGCCATCGACTGGCGCAGCGCGCCGACGAGGTTGACCGTGCCATCGGTTACGTCTGCCGGCCCGTACAGGATCTTCTCGAGTGTCCCGATCGTGCCGACATTGATGCGCGTCCCACGCGGCAGCGTCGGTGATGGTGCGGCCATGCCCCAGTTCGTGCCGTGGCCCGGCGCTTCGTTGGCCCTGGCGAGTGGCGAACCGAGCATGAGCAGGTCCGCTCCGGCCGCGATCGCCTTGGCAAGCTCGCCGCCGCGGCGCATGCCACCATCGGCGACGACCGGGACGTAGCGCCCGCTCTGTTCGAAGTAGTCGTCACGCGCGGCGGCGACGTCCGCGACCGCGGTCACCTGTGGGACGCCTATGCCGAGGACATCACGCGTCGTGCACGCCGCGCCCGGGCCAACTCCCACGAACACTGCCGCCGCTCCCTGGCGCATCAGCTCGATCGCCGCGTAATACGACGTCGTGTTGCCTACAGCAACAGGAATTGGCATGTAGCGCGTGAAATCGTTCAGCGCCAGCGGCTCGTATCCGGCCGCGAGGTGGCGCGCCGACGAAACCTGTGATTGAACGAGGAACGCGTCGGCGCCCTGCTCGGCGCAGAACGGGCCGAGGCGGCGCGCAGCGGCCGGCGTCGCGGCGACGATTGCCGGCGCACCGAACTCGCGCATCTCGGCGATGCGGCGGGCAACGAGATCGTTGTCGATCGAGGAGGAATATGCCTCGGCGAGGGCGGCGTGGACCTGATCGGCCGGCACCGTCGCAATGCGCTCGAGTACGGCAGCAGGATCGTCAAAACGGGTCTGCAGCCCTTCGAGGTTCAGCACGGCTACGCCGCCCATGGCCGCGAGTCGGCCGGCGAATCTCGGGTCGACGACGGCGTCCATGGCCGCGGCAAGGATCGGGATTGAAAGTCGGAAGCCGCAGAACTCGACCGACGTGTCGACGTCGGATGGATCGAGCGTCTCGGTTCCGGGGGCCAAAGACACGTCGTCGAAGCCGTATGTGTGGCGCAGGCCGTCGGCCTTGGACAGACGCCGACGCTGCGCATTCATTGCCGGCTCAATGTCCTCTGTGAAGAGATCGGCGGGTACGTCAACGCTACCGACAGTCACGCGTCTGAGTTCCTCCACGACGATTGCGCTCGACTCACCCGAGCGCCTAACGACAAGTCCGGGCAGTATACCGAGGTGACACCTGCGCAGACCACCCTCCACCAGACTCACGACCAGTCGTCCCAATCGCCACTGGTGACTATCGACGACGTCCGCGCCGCCGCCGGCCGCATAAGCGGTCTGGCGATCCGGAGCCCGCTGCTGCCCTTCGGCGATGCTGGCTTCGTCAAGCCCGAGAACATGCAACCAACCGGCTCGTTCAAGATCCGCGGCGCTTTCAACACGCTGTCACAACTGTCAGAGGAACAGAGAGCGCGCGGCGTCGTCGCGCACAGCAGCGGTAACCACGCTCAGGCAGTCGCACTCGCCGCACGACTGCTTGGCATCCGCGCCGTCGTCGTGATGCCAAGCGATGCGCCACAGGTCAAGGTCGAAGGAGTTCGCCGCAACGGCGGCGAGATCGTCTTCGTTGGTCCGGCGAACGAAGAGCGCGTTGCGCGGGCGCACGAGCTCGCCGACGCGGAGGGGCTTGAGCTCGTGTCGTCGGCCAACGACAAACGCGTTGTGGCCGGCCAGGGCACAGTAGGACTCGAGATCGTCGAGCAGCTCGAACAATTGGGCGTGACCAGCCCTATGGTCGTGCTCGTGCCCGTAGGCTTGGGCGGGCTCGCCGCGGGTGTCTCACTCGCCGTTAAATCGCTGCGCCCAGACGCTCATGTCTTCGCCGTCGAGCCGGAGCTGGCAGCCGATACGCACGCATCGCTTGTCGCCGGCCAGCGCACGCCATGGCCGGCCGATCAGGTTGCCCGGACAATTGCGGACGGACTGCGCGGGGAGGCTCCGGCGGAGATCCCATTTGCGCATCTGCAGCGCTACCTGGACGGCGTCATCCTCGTGTCGGAGGCAGAGATCCAACGGGCAATGGTCGCCGCCGCGCGCGATCTCAAGCAGGTGCTCGAACCGTCCGGAGCCGTCGCATTGGCTGGGTTGGAGTACCACGCCAGTGAGCTGCCCCAGGGCATTCCAGTCGCCATCCTTTCCGGCGGCAACGTCGACCTGGCGCGCTACCTCGAGCTGCTGTCGAACACCTGAGCGCTGGCAAATCGCTGCGTCCGCGGGTGTCCGCCCGACTATCATCGGCTTCGATGGATCACCCTGATTCCCGATTCACCCTTCTCGAGGCGACACGCATCGTTGCCCGGGGCAATGAGCTCGACGAAAAGCTTGATGCCCTGTGCGGCCACGTCATTGGCGCCGCCGGTGCGGTGGCCGCCGCCGTCTACCTGCTCGACCCGGTGACGGGCATCCTCGTACCCGCAGCGCAGTCCGGGCTTGACGCCGATGCGCTCGCGGAGCACGGCCAGATCTCCGCTGATGATCCCGATGAGCTGATTGCTCGCGCTGTTCGTGAACGACGGCAGCTGATGGCCAACGGCTCCGAGGCGGCTCGGGCTTTCACCGGGCAGCATGTCGAGTGGCGTGGACTGATTGCGCTGCCTCTCGTAACGGCTGACGAGGCCGGCGGCGAAGAGGCCGAGGGAGCGCTCTTTGCCGCATTCGAGGGCGCACCGCCTGACGCTACGAGCCCGGAGAACGTGCTCACCGCGCTCGCCGACCTGTGCGCCGTTGCCATCCGCCAGGCACGACTTGAGAACGCCTTGCTCGAGCAGGCCGACTGGATCGGACGACTGGCCTCGACCGACCCGATGACCGGCCTGGCCAACAAGGTCACGTTTGAGCGCATGCTCGAGCTCGAGATTGCACGCGCCACGCGCCAGGAGACCCAGGTATCGGTGCTGCTGTTCGACATCGACGGCTTTGCCGATATCAACGAACGCGGCGGAGCGACAACTGGTGACGAAGTGCTGCGCCACGTGGCCGCGACCCTTGCCGATCAGGTCCGCCTCGTTGACACGGTGGCGCGCTACGGCCCGGACGAGTTCGCGTTGATCGCGCCAGGCGGCGCTGGCCAGGTCGCCGGCCGCCGCGTGCGCGATGCCCTGACGCAGCACGAGACAGTCACCGGACCGATCAGCATCAGCATCGGCGCGGCGATCTATCCGATCGATGGCGCGACGACCGAGGAGCTCCTGAGCGCCGCAACCAGGGCGTTGGCAGAAGCCAAACGCCGCGGCCGCGGCTCGATCTTCGTCGCGAGCGGCGCCTAGCCTGGATCCTCGGTTGGCGCGATCTCTGACCGCCCACGTCCGCGACCTATACGGAGGAGCTGCCGCAGATAGTCGAAGCGGCCCGCCGATACCCCGGCGCAGTGGCAGTACAGAATGCCGGGTGCGCCATGTCCACGTCAGGCGCCTTGGGCTTGCTGCATGGACATGCCTCCATCCATCACGTACGTGGCGCCAGTGATGTAGCGCGCGTCTTCTGAGGCGAGGAAGACCGCCAGTCTCGCGATCTCGGACGGCTCCGCTGCCCGCTTCATGGGAATGCTTTTAACCTGTTCGGCGAGGACCTTCGGGTCGTCGATCGCTTCCTGGTTGAAAGGCGTCAGGACCATCCCGGGCGCCAAGTTGTTCACGGTGATGCCTTCCTCGGCCAGCTCGAGGGCGAGGGTTCGCGTGAGGTTTCGCTGAGCGCCCTTCGTGGCGTCGTAATCGGCCGCACCCACTCGCGGGAACTCGTCGTGTATCGATGTCACGTTGATGATCGACCCGCCGCCCTTCACTTTGCGCCGCTCCTGGATGTACCGTCGGGCTGTCCAGAAGTAGCCGAAGAAGTTCGTCTGCACGGCTTGCTGCATGAGTTCGGTGTCCATGTCCGCCACCTGGATCCCAGAGGCATCGATGCCGGCGTTGTTCATCAGGATGTCGACTCTTCCGAACTCGGCGAGCGCGCGGTCAAAGAGACGTTCGATCGACTTCTCATCGCGGGCGTCCAATTGCTCCACGATCACGCTGCGACCAGCATCGCGCACCTGCCGTGCGGTCTCCTCGGCACCGTCGCGGTCCTCGAAGTAGGTGACGACGATATCCGCGCCCTCGCGTGCCATCTCGATGGCGCTCGCCTGTCCGATGCCCGAATCGGAGCCGGTAATGAGCGCAACT
>JBBQEC010000182.1:0-5200 GCA_038320305.1 Candidatus Limnocylindrales bacterium
CGTAGCACCTTGTTCGCCGCGTTTGTGGTCGCGCTGATCGGCCTTGGGCAATCGGGCGCCGCTGTATTCGGCGCTGACCCGGTCCCCGCCACGTCCCCAGCGGAGCCATCCGGACCACTGACGCCTGACCAGCAGCGCGTCGAGAACGTCATCGCTGCTGCCAGGCAATACCTGGGCGTGCCGTTCCGAATCGGCAGCGAAGGCCCAAGCCTCTTCGACTGCTCGGGTCTCGTGTTCCGTGCCTTCAGCGACGTTGGCCTGGTCGATCGCATCGGCGGAGCCCGCCTGCGCGCCGCCGGCTACATGCGCTACTTCGCCAGCCGCGGACTAATGACAAGGGACGAGACGCAGGCCCGGCGCGGCGACCTCGTCATCTACGACAACGGCTCGCATATGGGCATCTACCTCGGCGACGGCCGAACCATAAGTGCGCTCGTGAACCCATTCGGTGTCACGGTTCACTCGCTCCACGGGCTTGATCTGCCGGTGACCGGTTTCCTGCGCCCCGATTGGTCAGGCGATGGCGATGTGCCGCCGTTCGTTCCGGTCGACAACCTTCCGGATGTACCGGAAGCGCCCGCCACGCTCGTCCCAGGCGCCGACTGGATGCCCACGCTCGATCCGGCGCTGAGTGCCCCGGCGGCGCGCGAGGGCAAGGAGCACGCCGACATGCGCACGCTCAACTCGCGTACCTTCGAGAACAAGGACGGGACCTTCACCACGGAATTCCACGCCCAGCCGATCTTCTACCAGCCGGCCGGTACTACAGATCCGAAGGACCTGAAGCCGACCGATCTGACGTTCCTTGCCGACAGGGACACTGGCAACGCCTCTGTCGCAACATCCACCGTCGCCGTCACAACGCGCGCGGCTGACGATCCGGCCGGGTTCGTGACTGCCGCCGCGGCAGACCGCTCGGTCAGCCTGGGCCTAGCGTCGGAGGCGCGGATGTCTGACTCAACGGCCGCGCCGCAGATCGTCGATGGGGGCCGCGTCGTTGACTTCTTCGACTTCCAGCCACAGGCGGTGGGCCTGCGTGTCATGGCCCAGACGGACGGCTTCAAGGCATTCCTGGTCCTGAACAAAACCCCGGACCGCACGCGCTTCTCGTTCGTGCTCAACGCTCCCGGCCTGTTGCCGGTCGTCGCCGACGACGGCAGCATCCTCCTCACCGATGAGGGCGGCGCAATTGTCGGCCGCATCCCGCGCCCGCTGCTCCTCGACTCGTCGGATATTAACGGCGACGGCGGCGGCGTCTTCACTGCGGCAACTACGCTCAGCGTCGATACCTCTGGCGATGCGCCGGTGATCACGATAGCCATCGACCCCTCCTACCTCGAAGAGGCGGTCATGCCCGGATATGTCGATCTTTCTCTGACCGGCTTTCCACGTGCCGCATCCAGTGCGGACGTTGCCTTTGCCTCGAGTGCCCATCCAAACGCCAGCCTGTATGGCTTCCAGCGCCCCGAATCAGCAGGCTTCGACGAGCTGTGGCTGGGCCACCAGCCCAGCTCACGCAATGACAACGAGGTCTACGTCCGTTTCGACGGTCTGTCGAACCTGCTCGGCACCGTCGACGTGGCGTCGGCCTCGCTCGAGCTGCTGCCGTACCTGCAGCAAACCTACGACGGCCTGACCGCCGTCCACCGGGTCACGGCCGATTGGAGCCCCGACTCAATCGCCTGGGACAACCGGCCAGCGGTAGATGCGGTCGATGGCATGAGCGTGACCACGGCTGCCGGCGCCTGGTCGGCGCTCGACGTCAGCCGCTACGTCTCCGACGTGTTGAGCCGCGGCCAAACCGATTACGGACTGGTCCTTTCAGGTGACGAATCATCAAGCGCGACCTGGAAGCGACTCGCGGCGTCGGACGCAGGCGACAACGCCGAGTTCGGGCCGCGTCTCGTAGTTACCTGGTCCGGCCTGCGTCCAAGTGGCGCTGCTATCGCGCCGGCGTACGACGCGTCACGGTCCACGACACTGAGCTGGAGCAATCCGCTACTGGTGACGGACCAGACGCGCTTCCAGGTCGAGATCTCTCACGACGACTTCACGACGGTCGATCTCGCATCCGGCGCGGTCAAGGGCACGGACGGCAAGCAGGGTCGGTGGACCCTCCCCGCTGATGCCCTGATTGGCTCAGGCACGTACTCGTGGCGGGTGCGCGTCAAGTTCGGAGCCAACGGCACATGGACTGACTGGTCCACGCCGGGCACATTCGACGTGGCCGGCCAGAGCACGAGCACGGCTCAGCCGCGCAGTGCGATCGACCCCGTACTCGAATAACCTCGCGCGAATCAAGAAAGCCGGCCGGGCGAATTGCCCGGCCGGCTTTTGGTTTCGTCTCGACCGCGGGTTACGCGGCGATCACGATGTCAGCCGCAGTAGCCGCTGTGGGCCTTGCCCGATGCGACCAGGTGGCTGCCGTTCCAGATCTTGCCGATGGCCAGGATCCGATGCGAACCGGAGTGGCCGGGCTTGAAGAAGAATGTGTCCTTGTAGTAATAGCCGCCGTTGGTGTTGATGTTCACGAAGTACGTGCCAACGTTGTACTCATTGTGCCAGCCGCCGTTGTAGTAGCCCTGGCCCTTGACCGTCATCGACAGCCGGGTGGCGCGAAAGCCGCTGTACTTGAGCAACTTGAACGTGGCGTGGACTGTATTGGCGCCTGAGCAACTTCCACCTTGGAAAGTGATCTTGCCGTACGACGCCGCCGATGTTGAAGCGGGCAGTACCAGCGCGATCCCCAAAATGGCGATGGCCCACAACAGCGCGAAGCGTTTCCGCATCTTCCCTCCTACGGCGCCACGACTCCCTCAGCCGCTCGAAACGCCGGGTGCATCCTCTCATTCGACGGGCTTCCGTGGCAAGCACAAAGTGGTGATACCTTCGCCGGCATGTCACTTCCACGGCCAATTGCCCCACCGCTGCCGACCGGCATGGACACTCCCGCCCTGGTGATCGATCTTGACATCGTCGAGCGCAACGCACAGCGAGTGGCCGATGCAATCGCCGCGCATGGAGTGGCGCTCAGACCGCACGTCAAGACGCACAAGAGCGTCGCCCTGGCGCGTATCCAGCTCGATCACGGAGCGGCCGGGATCACGGTCGGAACGCTCGGCGAGGCCGAGGTCATGGCCGATGGCGGCATCGACGACATCTTTCTGGCCTATCCCATTTGGGCGTCGGATGCCAAGGCGAAACGATTGCGTGCGCTGGCCGAGCGATCCGGTCTGCGCTTCGCCGTCGGCGTTGACAACGAGGCCGGCGCTCAACAGCTCGCGCGCACCATGTCCGGCTCGAATTCCAGGCTGCGCGTAGTGATCGAGATCAATCCCAATTATGGTCGGACCGGCATCAGTGCCGCCAAGGCTGGGGAGCTGGCGCGCGCGGCACACGCAGCTGGCCTCGAAGTCATCGGTGCCTTCGCTCATGGCGGCCACGCGTACGCCGATCCCGACGCCGCCGGATCCGCGGCCGCAGATGAGATCGAGGCGTTGGCCACGGCCGCAGACGCGATCCGCGCGCAGGGCATCGAGATTCAGGTGCTCAGCGCCGGCTCGTCACCCACTGCCATTGATGCAGCCAGGCCGCCCGTCACAGAGATGCGCGCGGGCACGTACCTGATCGGCGACCGCCAGCAGGTCGCGCTCGGTGCCAGCCCACCCGACGGCGTCGCCATCGCTGTCGCGGCAACGGTCGTCAGCGACTCGGTCGACGGCCAGATCGTGATCGATGCCGGAGCGAAATCATTGACAAAAGACGTCCCGCCCTATCTGCCGGGTTTCGGCACGATCCCGGCCTATCCGGACGGCATCATCGAACGCGTCTCCGACTATCACGGCCAGGTGCGCTTTCCGGCAGGTTCGGCCATGCCCCGCGTTGGCGAGGTCGTGGCTGTGGTTCCGAACCATGCGTGCCCGGTTATCGACCTGTACGACTCGTTCGTGGCGACGCGCTCGGGTCACGTCGTCGGGCGCTGGCTCGTCGATGCCCGCGGTCGCAGCGGCTAAGGGTGAAAGTCGGAGCCTCATCCGTGATGGACGAGGCGCGCGCGTCACCCGCTTGCTTGACTCGATAGATGAGTGATATGGCCGTGATCATTCCGCGCTGGGAGTGGCGGACCTTCGACAACAACTTTGGGGTTGCAGAAGGACGCTATGCAGCGATGGAGCCGACGGGCATCCAGGAAAGCGATGAGCTGTACCTTGTGTCCGACACGAACGCCAACGTCAAGGTCCGCTTCGATTTGATGGACGTCAAAATCTTGGTCGAGACCAACGGCGATGGGCTTGAGCAGTGGCGCCCAATCATGAAGGCGCAGTTCCCGGTGCCTCAGTCGGAGGTAGAGCGCATCTTCAAGGCGCTCAGCCAGAAGACTCCGCCGCTGACGCGCGATACCTACACGCTCGATCAGTTCACCTCCGACCTCGCGCCCGGTGCGGGACTGCGGCCGGTCAACGTCCACAAGCGCCGCGTGCGTTACAACGTCGGCGGCTGCACGTCCGAGCTGACAGACGTAGTCGCCGACGGCGTCAAGGTGCGCACCGTCGCAATCGAATCCGAGGACGCGGCCGCGGTCGTAGCGGCTGTCAAGTCAGTCGGCCTGTGGGACTACGTCAACACGAGTTACGGCAAAGGCTTGATCGCCGCCATCACGGGCCGATTGCCACGGTACGCGGTGATCGACGTTGGCACTAACTCGATCAAGTTCCACGTTGGCGAGCGCAAGGCGGACGGAACGTGGCGGCGCGTCGTCGACCGCGCCGACGTGGCTCGGCTCGGCGAAGGCCTCGATGAGCATGGCTCGATCCAGCCCGAGCCACTCAAGCGAACCGCCAACGCGGTCGCGGACATGGTCGCCGAGGCGAAACGCGAGGGCGCGCTGGCAATTGTCGCGGTGGGCACGGCCGGTTTCCGGATCGCGACCAACGGCGCGGATGCGGTCGCTGCGATCAAACAGGCATCCGGTGTGGAGGTTGAGGTCATCTCGGGCGAGGAGGAGAGCCGCCTGGCATACCTCGCCGCCAAGTCGGCTGCACCCGCAGATGCTCAAAGCATCGTCGACTTCGACACCGGCGGCGGTAGCTCGCAGTTCACGTATGGGGTGGGATCCAAGATCGAAGATCGATTCAGCGTCAATGTCGGTGCCGTGGCTTACACGGAGCGCTTTGGTCTCGATCGCGCGGTCAGTCAGGAC
>JBBQEC010000183.1:0-5188 GCA_038320305.1 Candidatus Limnocylindrales bacterium
CTTCCGCCGCCTCGACGGCAAGCGCAACGTCCGCTGCCACTTTGTCGGTGGCGAGTCCTGCTGGCGGCACGTCCGCGGACATCGATGCCTGCAGCCTGATGACGGTCGCTCAGGCATCGTCGCTCGTCGGCACGAAGTACACCGCAGCTACGCCACAGACGATCGCATCAGGCCAGGACCAATGCACGTACACGGCGGCCGATTACGGGTCCGACCTGCAGGTCATCGTGTACCAGCCCTCGAGTGGGGTCAGCTGGCAGATGGCGACCGACGTCCCGGGCAACTCAGGCACGCCAACGAGCGTCAGCGGCGTCGGAGACAACGCCGAGGTCGGCGCCATCGAACTTGACGCGCGGGCCGGCGACCGCGTGATCGCCGTGATCGGAGCGGGTGGATCCCTTGCCGGCACGACCGCCAGCGCTGTTGCAGTCGCAAAGGCTGTTATCGCAGCGCTGCCCTGAGACCGGCCGGGCGTCTACAGATTCGAAAATCGAATCCTCAGGCGACCGTCAGCGCGCGGTCTGGCTGAAGCAGAAAGGGCGACAGGTAGCCGGTCATATTCGAGAGAGGCAGCACGTCCGGGTGGAGGTTGATGCCGAGCTGATTGGCCATGAACTGACGGCGACTCGTGACGCGCTGCCACAGCTCTGGATATTGGAGCGCGAGCTGCCGGCGCAGCGATTCGTCAGCGAGTGCCACACCGTCTTCGATGTTGCTCGTGAAGTAGTCGGTGCCGGTGGCCGGAATGATGTCGACCTGAAGGGCCATACCTGAGCGGAGCTGCACTGGCGAATCGGGCCAGACAGGTGAATTGACCCACTCATCGAGGTGGATCTGGTGGCCCGGGTTGAGGAAGATGCCGAAGAAAGGATCGCGCAGGCGCCGCGCGATGATCTCGCTCAGGGTGCCGCCAGTCTGGCCCATGTGGAGCGCCTCCAGCCATTCGACGACCGCCTCAAAATAGGGACCGACCAATTTGGGCACGTAGTCGCGGATGGCCTCGGGCAATTCGGTCTCGTCGGCAACGACGAAGCCGGCCCGACACGTCAGCGCGCCCCAGATGCCGTAGGCGGTAGTGAAGGGGTCGCCGCGCGCGATTGCTCGATCGGAGGGCGACAGCAGGCCGTTTCTCGCGCGCGGCCCCGCGGTCAGCATCAGGTGGCACGACAGGGGCGCGCCGTTCCAGCCAAGGAGGGCAACAGCCTCGTGCTCGGTCATTCCGGGCTGCAGATTGAGCAGCAGATTGCGAATACCATCGGATACGTGGCACGACGCCCATTCGAGGTACGCGATCTGCTCCGGGCCGTTGATCACGCGCAGCCCGTCCTGGGCGTCGTTGAGCAGGGCCGTGGCGTTGACCACGTTGTCGGCGTTGGCGTTTCCACGGACGGTGTCGACGATGTAGGCGGGCGCATCGCTCATCCACGGCTGGGAGTACGTCTTCCAGCCGATCAGACCGACACGCGAACCCTGCACGATGCCCTCCCCTGCCAGGATCTCGCTCAACGGCAGTGACTTGTGGCGCGGCTGGCTGGGCAGGCTGAAATCCTGGAACAAGTGGCGCCGCATCGTCAGCGGCGCAGCACCGGCCGTGGCCCAGCACTCGTTGCCGACGAGGATCGCGACATCATCCGGGCCAACAACCAGCAGTGCCTCCTCGAAGCGCGGATCGAACCCGGTCAGGAACGAGAGGCTGGCACTGTGCTCCCTATCCGCGTAAACCACGACGCGGTCGAGACCCCGTTGCCTCATGCCGCGCCGCAGCTCGTCGACCCGTTGCACGAAAAGGTCCGCCGGCAGCTCAGGCTCGATCGCCGGCGCGCCAAAGTTG
This sequence comes from Candidatus Limnocylindrales bacterium, assembly GCA_038320305.1. GTDB lineage: Bacteria > Chloroflexota > Limnocylindria > Limnocylindrales > CSP1-4 > JALYGJ01. The sequence continues at coordinate 1,832 of JBBQEC010000183.1, forward strand.
GGCAGCTCGAGCGTTGTCAGTCGCGCGCGACGTGCCGTGCCGGCGCCTTGGCCTCTCATTGGCTGATCACGGCCGGCATCGCGTGGGGTTCAACCAGGTACGTCTGATTGCCGCTGACTGACTGCCAGTCGCCCCGCGTTCCGTCCGGCCAGGTAATGCGCACTTGAGCGGAGCCCGCCTGGCCCAGGCCAAAGTGGCCGGGACCGAGCTCGCCACTGACGTGGCCGCCGCCGATGGTCAGCTCGCGCTGCTGCACACCGGCATCCGTCTTGACCTCGATCCATGAGCCGATCGCGTCACGGTTGGCCCCGTCCTGGCTCAGCTGCAACCCGATCCAGTTGCCCATCTGTTGAGGTGACGACTCCGTTCCCGAGCCAACATTTCTGTACACGCGCACATTGGAGACTCGATCGACGATGACTAGGTCGAGCAGGCCATCGCCATTCAGATCAACGATCGCGGCGCCACGTGCGCTCTCGAATGAGTCGATGCCGGCCTCCGAGCCCGCCTCAACAAAAGTCCCGCCGGGCTGGCCGAGCATGAGGTTGCTGGGATCCTCCATGGCGTAGTCAGCGACCTGGTCCACGTTCCCCTTGGACACGTACAGGTCCATCAGTCCGTCGTTGTTCACATCCTGGAACTCGTCGTGCCAGCCAGTCGACGGCAGATTCGTGTCGCCCGTGTAAGGCCTCGTGGCAGTGGCGTCCATCTTCAGTGCGATGTCCTCGTAGTCGGGCTGCGCCGGCCCGTCCGCGAGAGACTGGAGCTTCTGGTCGCCTTGACTGGTCAAGTAGTAGTCCGGGTAGCCGTCGCCGTTGATGTCGTAGTCCGCGATGCCCATGCCCCAGACCTTGACTGGCTGCCAGTCGTCCGTCGCCGTGTATTGGGTCGGCGCAGCGCCCGGCGAGACTCGCCACAGCTGCTCCTGGCCGGCACTCAGCTCGCCGTAGTAGTGGCGATCGTTGCTCACGCGCAGGTCGCGCCGGCCCGACCTGTCCCAGTCGGTGAAGAGCAGCGACAGCGTGCACCAGGAAGGCGCCAGCGTGATCGGCGCCGCGAAGCCTGCCCCCGTCAGCGCTGGCTGGAAGAGCAGGTTGTCGACACACGATTGCGTGCCATTGGCGGCCTCTGGAGTCAGGTAGTTACCGACCGCGATCGTGGGCCAGGTCGAACCTGCATCCCATTTGGCGCTGAACGCGGTTGACCGCTCGTTTCCGCCGGCAAGGCCCCATTGCTCATTCGCGCGTTCGAAGTGGCAATCGCCGCTACCGCGCAAAAGCACGTTCTCGCCGTGGCGGAGCACGATCAGATCGGAGATGCCATCGCCGTCGAAGTCGATCGGATAGGCGCCGGTGACCTCGGTCAGGTCGGTCGACGCCTGCGCGAGGTGACTGAACTCGAGGGCGCCGCCGCGGGGCGAGTGGTTGACGAACAGCCCGGCCGGCGAGGTTCCACCCGCAAAGTAGAGATCGGGTTCGCCGTCTGCGTTGCAGTCGAAGGCCGCGACGCCACCGCCAACGAAGTAGTCAAAGTCTCCCGTGTAGGCCTGGGTGATCCCGGCAGCCACTGCCTCATCGACGTAGTGTGGCGGGCCGCCATCCGACTGGGAAAGTAGACGGGGCACAGTCGACGCGGCAACGGCGCCCAGTGCTATGACGGCGACGACAACGGCCGCGGCGAATAGTGGCCGACGAGTCAACCGGGACCGTTCGACTCGGCCACCGGCGGCGGCGGCGGGCCGCTGTAGCCATGATCCGCGATCTCTGTCGCGCGCTGTCGATAGACATCGACATTGTCTGAAGTGCGGGCTCGTAAGCCATCGACGAGTCGGTTGTACATCGAAAACGCCGAGGCAATGAGCACGGCAAGCTGGATGTCGGCATCGCTTGCGCCTGCCGAGCAGGCCGCCTCGGTGTCGGTCGGGGTCAAGGATCGCGGGTCGCGCCGCACGGCAAGGGCGATCTTCAGCAGCGCCTGCATCTTGGGATCGAAGCCCTCCGACGAGCCGTCCTTGAGCGTGTCGAGCAGCTCGATCGCCTGCGTGTTGCCGTCGCGCTCAAGCAGAGCGGTGGCGTGCGCCGCATGCGAATCCATGCAGAAGAAGCAGTCGTTTCCGGCGGACACAGCCGTCGCGATCATCTCGCGCTGCGCTCGGTTGAGGGTTGCGCCCGGATAAGGCTCGACGAGGACCTGATCGGCGAGGCCGCGTAGATGGAAACCGAGCTGAGGCGTCAGGCGCATGGCCACGCCGATTCCAGGCACGTCGGGCAAGCTGCCCACGATCGGGTCCTCGAGTGCGCGGACCTGGCGCTCGTTCTCGCGTGCCATCACATCCTCTTCACGATCGCATCCGTCAACCTTCGGCCGGCAGATGTCCTCGACGTATGATGCCGCGACCAGGGCGATCACGTCGAACCGCCGATTTTCGGGCGGGCGCGGGCGGTCCCCATCAGCGAGGACGCGCGTCGGGATGACCGCACGAACATTGTCGTTGGGCAGCGCCAGCTATCCGGTGGTACTGCCCAGCCTTAGGGATCCGCGGCTGCAGGTGGCCGCGGTGATCATCACGATCCATGTCCTGGGCCAGCTTTCGCTCGGTTTCGTGGTCAGCATCCCTCAGATTCTCGCGGCGATCATCACCTGCGCCGTGATCGAGGTCTCCATCACCTTCTACCAGACACGTTCGCTTGTCTGGCCCGCGAGTGCGATGCTCACCGGCAGTGGCGTCGCCCTCATCCTGCGCGTAGTCGGAACTCCTCCAGGAGATCATTGGACCACTTACGCGTGGTGGGTCTTTGCGATCGTGGCCGGCCTCGCGCTGTTGTCGAAGTACGTCATCAAGTACCGCGGCTCGCACGTTTTCAACCCGTCGAACATCGGGCTCGTCGTGGCGTTCGTCGTGCTCGGCTCGTCACGCGTCGAGCCACTCGACTTCTGGTGGGGTCCACTCAGCCCCGCGATGCTGCTCGCGTACGCCGTGATCCTGGGCGGAGGTTTGCTCGTTACGCGACGCCTGAGGCTGCTCGTCCTGGCCGCGTCGTTCTGGGCAGTGCTCGCAGTTGGTCTCGGTGTTCTGGCCGCGTCGGGCCACTGCATGACGGCCAACTGGGCGTTCGCACCGGTGTGTGGATTCGACTACTGGCGCGTGATCGTCACATCGCCCGAGACGATGATCTTCCTGTTCTTCATGATCACTGACCCCAAGACCACCCCCGGCGGAAGGGTTGGACGGGTTGTTTTCGGATCGCTCGTGGCCATCGCCAGCGTGCTTGGTATGGCGACCCAGAGCGATGAGTTCGGAACGAAGGTCGCGCTTTTGGCAGGCCTCGTGATCCTGTGCACGGCACGGCCGCTCAT
>JBBQEC010000184.1:0-5182 GCA_038320305.1 Candidatus Limnocylindrales bacterium
CCGAGAGTGCCTCGACCACGTCCTGATCTACGGTCGTCGGCACCTCGAGCGAGTGCTCCAGGATTACGTCGCTCACTACATGGCCGAGAGACCACATCGGGGATTGAGCTTGGCCGTGCCCGCCGGTAACAGAACACCGCATGTCCGGGGGACTACCCGAATGCCGGTCGAACGAAGGGACGTACTCGGCGGTCTGATCCACGAGTATCGCTGGGCCGCGTGATTGGGATTGTTGAACCCTTCAGGCCGTCTCAGCGCGTCCCAGCACCACAGTAGAACCCTTGCTTCCCCATGCAGGAGACCGAAGGCAGCGAACCGGCCGAACCGGACGACAGCGGGCTTGTATCGCTCGTCCTCGATGAGACGAAACCGCGCGACGCTCGCCTCAGCGGCGCAGAAGCGTTTACACGAACCTGGAGTGAGTACGACGGGCAACGCCCGGAGGAGGAGTGGTAGCGATGGAACCGACACGCGAGTGGAAGATCGTTGACGGCTGGCCGGTGCCGGACAGTAAAGGTGCGGACGGATCGCCAGACCGCATGCTCCTGACCGACTTCCTGGACGTGACGCCCGAGCCGTCCGCGCTCGCGGCGCACATCGCCCACCGGCGCGCCCTCGGGCTGCGCTGTAGCCACCTGGCCGAGCCGACGCGATGACCGACACTGAGGTCCGCGTCGCGGACTCACGATCAGCGCTCGAACGGTCGCGATCAGAGGACCCGCTCACCACGTCGCGAGCGCTGCTCGCCAGGGCGTCCACGGTCGCCCTCATCGCCGGGTATCGCCCTTGCCGTGCGTCCAGTCCGAGGCGTCTAAGCCCGGATCCACCGACAGCCCGGGCTGGGCGACCCGGTTGGGGCCTGCACCGTGGATCTGGTCGACTGACGGGTGAGCGAGTCGTGGAATGGCGGGGCTGGCCGCGCAAGATGGCCCGAAAACAGACAGTGAAGACTCCCCGGACGAGGACCGGGGCAAGCTCTCGCTGACCCCAGAGCTGCGGTCAGCACCAATCGAGGGTCAGGCTCGAAGCGGGATCGCCTGCAGCCTCGCCAGGGCGGCCGTCCAGCCGATCGCCCATGGCCAGCGGGCCGGCAGGTGGAGCCTCAGCCTGCGCGCCGAGCGGGTCAGTCGGCCGACCAGACTGAACAAGCGGCGGCGCAGCGTCTTGGTCGTGATGATCCCTTCGCCCAGCCCCAGCCTCGCCGTCCAGCGGGCGAGGTTGTGGGCCAGCACCTGCACCGCCAGCCAGGCGCCGTTGGCGGCGAAGCGTCCCGACGGCAGGTGGTTGAGGGCCATCCCATACTTGAGATCGCGGATGGCGTTCTCGATCTCAGCGTGCCGGCGGTGGTCGGCCTCGAGGACCAGCGTCTCGCCGTCGCGATCGGTGATGAACGCGTGGTAGTCATACAGGACCAGGAGCGCCAGCTGGGAGCCCGGGGTGGGTCGCACCCGGCGCACGACGAGCCGCACCGGCACCGCGTTGGGCTGGTCGGCGAACGGGGTATAGGTCGTCTCGGCCACATCGGCCGCGCCCTCGAGCCAGTATGGGATTGGCGTCCAGGCGTCCTCCGGGATCGCCTCGATGAGGCGGTGGACCGAGCGGTGGAGACGGATCGTGATACTGAAGCGCACGCCGAGGCGCCGGCAGACCGCGACCACCGCGGCGGCATAGAAGCCACTGTCGGCGCGGACGGTGAGCTGGCCGCTCGCTCCGGCAGAGCGGACCCGGCCGATCGTTTCGGCTAGGAAGTGGGCGGCACCCCGGGCGGTGTTGGCGCGACCCTCGCGCAGCCGCGCCATGAGCACGTCGCCGGTGCCGGCGGCGATGGCGAGCAACGGGTGATAGCCGCGCACGCCGGTGTAGCCGTGGTGGAGGGCGCCCTGCTTCTGGAGCCCATACGTTTCGCAGATCGTCGAGTCAAGGTCGATGGTGAACGGCTCGCTGCCGGGTCCGGCGCCGGCCGCCCAGGCGCGAGCCAGCAACTCGCGGCCGACCCGGTCGAGCTGGCGGACGTGACCCCAGCGGAAGCAGCGCAGGAACGTGCCGAGGGTGGACGCCGCCTTGACCGTGAAGCCCAGGATCCGCCCGCTGCCGCCGGCCCGCAGCGTGTTCGCGTCATCGATGCAGTCGCCACCGGCGAGGGCCGACATGATCAGGGTCAGGAGCTTGTCGCCGGCGTTCGCTGCACCGGCTGCGGTACCCAGATGGACATGCTCGTCAACGAGATCACGCAGGCCGAGGTGGTGGGCCAGGGTGGCGGGCAGCAGCAGTCCCGCATCGGCCACCAGGCGGTCGTCGTCGAAGCGGGTGTCCAGCCGGTCGAGGGTGTGCGATGATCGCATCAATCAGGTGCTCCTCTGTCGGGTGTGATGGGTGTCTTCCAACACCATCTTCCCAGTTCAGAAGGGCACCTGATTCGTCGTTTCCGCGCTTCTCAGGCCGAGATCATCGGTGGATCCGGGCTAAGTGCCAGGCGCTTCCAAGGTTCAGCACTGCGTCTGATACGTCAGGTGGTCGTTGTTCTGGCTGATGTCGTAGACCGCCGCTCTGTAGACGTACCCGGTCCAGCCGTTGAGCGTTGTGCCACTTTGAACGTCCGACAGCTGCTTGACTTCGCCGCTGTTGAAGTCGGCGCTAGTCGACATTTCGGCGCCAGCGGTGAGCCCCTGATGACTTCCGGGGCTGCGTTGCGACTGTATCCCGGTCACCTGAGCGTTGCCATTCCGATACACCGCCCACGTTCCGGAGGAGCTCCACTGAATCTTCATCGTGTAATTGACGAACGTGCTCGGGGTCCCGGAAAGGATCCGCTCCTCGTAGTTGTACTGTCCGGATTGCCACCAATTGCGCGCCCAGAAGAACGAGAGGGGAACCGGCGTAGCGTGTCCCTGGAACTTCCCCGTCGTTATCCCGGTCTCGATCCACTCGCTCTGGAAGTTCAGTGATTGATATTCGGGCCCGTTCGGGTCAGGTGGCGTTGTGAGCCATAGGTCGGTGACAGTGACGTGCTGATCCGAGGCATATCGTTGACAGAAGACCTCCTGCACCGCTGTCGCCGAGGTCAGATTGCTAAGCGTAAATACGCCATTCGGGATGTCGCGGCCTTGCGTGATGACCGCGTAGCAAGCACCGGCGTCGGCGCACGACAACGAAACCACCGTGTTGGCTAGGACTTGCGCGGGCATGACAGCGAGCGTCGTTGCGAAAATGATCGGGATGCCGTATCGGAGAGTCCGCATATCTGCTGCCTTCCTCGATCGCCGTGGAGTGCCAAGCGGTGGACCAGCGTTAGGGCCACTACTCTTGAATCGCAGGAGTATATTATCGTTGTCGGACAATATTCCTCAGCACTTGACCTCGCAAGGTCTGCTCGGGAACCACGACCCACCACTGAGGTCGGGATCCAATGAATAACAGCACTCAAGCGGCATCGACTGACACCCATAGTCGTTTTCCAATCGAGGACTGGGATCCGCGTCTGCGCGCTGTCGCAATCGCGCTCACCGTCACGCTTGCCGTCGCCCTTACCTTTGCTGGTCTTAGGTTGGTTGGTGTGCTCTCGGACCGTGGGTCGGGCGCGAGCTCCATGGCATCGGCTAAGGCTCAGGAAATTCTCGAGCAGGTGCTCGCTCAGCAGCCACACGGGAGAGCAACGTCCGCGGCATTTGTAGAGACAACGAATGGCGAATACGAGGCGAGTTTGCCGAAGGATGAGCGACTGACCAGCGGAACTGTGCCCGATAGCGACCGCGTCATCATTGTCGAAGTGACCGGCACTTTCCCGTCGGCACATCGCGGTCTCCCCGGTGAGAACACCGACGCCGACCGAATTACCACCGTATACGACGAAGAATCGGGCGATACGCTGGTCACGCGCTTCTCGCAGACCGCACCCGCGAATCCAAACGCAAGCGGCGCGCCGATCGTGCCGCCTACGATTCTTTCACGAATAGGAACTCCCGAGCCGCTCACTATTCCATGACCGCTGGACGCTATGTAACGCTCGCGGAGGGCGACGCAGCTCGCTGTGGCGGTGCCGTGCCTAGCAGGCGGACTGAATAGGCGCGCGGTCGACGCTCATCACAGGTGGTCTTGGATCGACATACGCGCGGCCTGCGTCGCTGGTAGCGTGAGGAAGCTCAGGACGACAAAGACGCTCGTTGCCACAACGCCCGCTCGGTTGAGAAGTCGCTGGCATTCACTAGGCAGTTTCGTTCTGGCGCTTTCGTCCTCGACGGTTCGCGCCGCGCCTGGTTGCGGCGTAGCGCTCGACCTCGCGATCCTCGATCCACCAGGCGCCGCCCTTCTTCGTGGCTTTCAGCGCGCCGCGCAGGATTGCGTTCGAGACAGCGGACCGCCCGACGCCCAGCCGGACGGGTGGATGATCGGCCGCAGCCGTCCGTAGGTCTGCGAGAGCCACGGCTGCTCGGCTCGGATGCGCGACATATTGTGATCTGACAGCGGGTCGTAACGGCTCTCGCGGTCCATGACGAGGTTCATGTGTTCCACGAGCCGGTTGCGGAACTCGGCTACCTGCTGGACCTGCTCGACCGTTACGCGGCGGCGCCTAGCCATAAGGCTCGGGGCAGTCAGGAGCATGGTCCTCACCGATCCAGAGCAAGGCCCCACATTCGTCGCAAGCATCATCCTCGGCAGGGTTCGATTCGTCTCGGGATCGCTCCTCATCGGCAACGATGGCGCCGACGATGATCCCGCCGATGATCGGATCATCCCACGGCGGCAGGCTCATCCGAAGGGCTCGAGCGGCGTGTCGACGCCCTGTGCGTCGAAGAGTCGGACACGGCTCCGCCAGCGCCGGTTGTAGAGCTGATCGAGAACCAACGGGACCACCCGAGCTTCGACCTCACCCTCAAGTACGGCCACGACCCCCGGATGAGGCGAGATGCCGAAGCGTGTGAGCACTTCGTCGATTTCGGAACGATCGGTGTGCAGCCGCTCTAAGCGTGGGTGCCAGCCTCCCCCGACGAGCGGCTCCAGCGGCTCTGCCGATCCGCCGCGGGCGAGATCCTCTTAGAACCGCAGGAGGAGCTCGCCAGCGACGCGGTAGTCCATCGCCGTGCGAGACGTTCCCTTGAGTTTCTTCCAATGCGACGGATGGATGAGTCGCGTGATCTCGTGAAAGGCGGCCATCGGGTCCATGCCATGGCCTCGGACGAGGAGA
>JBBQEC010000185.1:0-5172 GCA_038320305.1 Candidatus Limnocylindrales bacterium
AACCGTGTACACGATTGGTGAGGCTGCAAGACGCGCGGGCGTGACGCCTGAGCTGCTCCGTGCCTGGGAGCGGCGGTATTCCGTCGTGTCGCCGGTCCGAACAAAGTCGGGGTATCGGCTGTACGACGACGTTGCGATCCGTCGCCTGCGGGCCATGCAGGGACTCATCGACGAAGGCTGGACGGCCAGCACCGCGGCTGCCTCACTGCGCGACATGCCGGATGCCGAGTTTCCGGATACCACCTCGCCGGCCGAGTTGCCAACCACAACGCCGCCCGAACGGCCGGTAGCTCAGGCGGACGTGGACGTGGCGCACCGATTCGTTCGCGCCGCCGCAGACATGGACGCACCTGCGCTGGAGCAGATCGTTGACGAGATGATGGCGCGCGCATCGTTCGAGGTCGCCGCACAGGACTTCGTCTTCCCGGCGTTACGCGCCCTCGGATCGGCATGGGAGTCGGGCGAGGTGTCGGTCGCCGCGGAACACGCCGCGAGTACCACGGTGCATCGCCGGCTTGGCGCTGCGTTCGACGCCGCGGGCAGACCTGCCGCCGACGCTCGACCGGTCCTGGTCGGACTGCCGCCGGGCGCCCGTCATGAGCTCGGCGCTCTGGCCTTCGCGATTGCGGCACGGCGCGCCGGCCTACCCGTGCGATACCTCGGAGCGGATCTTCCCACCGAGGATTGGCTGCGAGCCATCCAACGGACTAATGCGGCGGCGGCGGTTGTCGGTGTTCCGACCGACGCGGACCTCGACGCGGCCCGCTCCGTCGGTCGAGGTCTGCGCCGAAAGAGGCCTGACCTCGTCATCGCGTTCGGCGGGAGCGGCGCTCCCTCCGTCGGCATCGGAGAGGTGCTTCCCGACGGTCTGACAGCCGCCGTCGATGCGCTGCGTCGCCTGGTCACCCTGACGAGGCGGTGAGCGCTGCCGCGTACGAGAGGTCCCTGTCTGCCGCGGCGTCGAGTGGAGTCTCACCATGGCGCGGCCGATGGACACGACGGTAGCAGCGTGGGCCATTCAGCGGGCGATCTTTCGTGGCATGACCGGCGCCGAGCGTGTCGCCATGGCAATCGAAATGAGCGAGACGGCCCGCGCATTTACGGAGGCGGGGATGCGCCACCGGCATCCGGAGTGGAGCGATGAGCAGGTCCACGACGCGCTGCTTTCGTGCCTCCTCGGGTCGGATCTCGCCGACAGGGTCCGTCGCGCGCGGCTGATGGCTGCGTGACGACCCAACCTGATCTGCTCGTCGCGATTGCCGAGCGCCTTGAGGCCGCCAAGGGCCGCCGTGATGATTGCATTCTGCAGGCGATCGCAGCAGAATAGCAGCATGAAGTCGATCACTGTTCGCAACGTGCCCGATGACGTCAGAGATGAGCTTGCCGCGCGCGCGGCGCGGTCCGGCCGGTCGCTCCAGGAAGAGCTGCGCACCGAGCTGATCGAGCTGGCCCGAAAGCCGACGGTCGAAGAGGTGATGACACGTGCCAGGGGCCGCACGAGCGCCACGTCTTCCCGCCTGTCGGCGCAACGTATCCTCAAGCATCGCCGCGCCGATCGCCCATGACGCTGGTCGTCGACGCCAGCGCCATCGTCGCCGCGCTCGTGGACGATGGACCGATCGGATCATGGGCCGCCTCGGTCCTGGACGGGGAGAGCATCGCGGCACCACACCTGATGCCGGTCGAGGCGGCCAACATCCTTCGACGGGCAGCCAAGTCCGGCGACATCTCGGGCGAAACGGCGACCCTTGCGCACGAAGACCTGCTTGACCTTCGCGTCGACCTCGTTCCGTACGAACCGCATGCACATCGCGTGTGGCAGCTGCGGGCGAATCTCAGCTGCTACGACGCCTGGTATGTCGCGGTCGCGGAAGCGCTCGACGTTCCGCTCCTGACCCTCGACCGAGCCATGGCGCGAGCGCCGGGACTTCGATGCCGGTGGCTGCTGCCGCCGGCGCGATGACGCTCCGAGTCTTACCGTTGGACGACGCGAATCACGACTCCGTCTCCGACCGGCCGCCTAACACCATCACCCGATGGGTGCAATGAGAGGGGCCGGAGCTCGCCAATGTTCGACGGTCCAATCAACCAAGTTCAACGTGGTGCTGTTCCTCCCGGCCGATCGTAACCGAGATGGCACGCGATAGCGTCGCCGGTAGGCGACTAGTGCACAGTCATGTAGAAGGAGGCAGTATGCCGGCCGATAACAATCCCATTGAGCAGCTCAAGCAGGGCTGGATCGACGGAAGGGATGGGGTCCTCGATCGCCGAGATCGATCAACCGCCAGCGTGGCGCTGACGTTCGTGCATGGCGTGCGGGCATGGCGCCCGACGAAGAGAATCATCAGTGCTGGGACCTCGACCTCGACTGGTCCGCGGATGACCAGCACGCGTCCCTTCGACTCGACATTGCCGACCTGGAAGATATATCACCCGGCTCGTCGAGTCCGATCATAGGCTTGGTTTCATGGCTCGCTTCCTCCGCTGTGATCGTTGCATACCACGATGCCGAGCTGCGACGGCACGGTTGGGCCCACTTCGTCGAGATCACGGTCCCGGACGCCGGTGACGAGCCGCCGATCGACGCGTGGCTGCCGGTCGCACGCGCGATCGTCGACGCGACGATGGAGACAGGACAACCGGATGAGCACGCTGATTACGTTAGCGAGTGACTGATGGTCGCGTTACTTGGAGATTGCCGCTGAAGGTCAGACTGAAGCTCCTCCTCGAAGCCTCGGTCAGGTACCGCTCTAGTTTCCAAAGCGTCACTGGTGGATCTTAGGTCGAACTCTCCCGCACCAGCGATTTTGGCATCTGTGAGCATTTGAGGCGCCGGTGCGGTGCAGCCCTGTGCAGCTGCTCCGAGCAGTCCTGGGGACGTTTCGCAGCTGCGGGCGATGGTTAACGGCCGTCGGCCTAGTAGCTTTCGGATTGCCGCGTTCGTGTGATTGTGTAACGGCGACCCCTACAACCAATTCGCCTTGGTGTCACAATCAGCCGATCATGCGCATGGCTCAGATCGAGCTCCAAGACTTCCGATGTTTCGAGCACGTAACCGTCGATCTCGATCGGTTAACGGTCGTCGCGGGACCAAATGATGGTGGGAAGTCCACCTTCGTGGACGCCATTCGATCCCTGTTCGAAGAAAAGGATCGGATGAACCGCCCCTTCACGTATGCAAATGTGAAGCGACGGCTCCCGGGACAGACTCCAACGGCCGATGCACTTTCGGCTGTCCGCGGCGAAGCGATTCCGGCTAATCCTACATGGGTTTTGGCGTCATTTGACCTCGTACCTTCAGACGGTCTGGCGTGGAGGAGCTGCGTCGTTGCGTCTGGACGGGTTCAATTCGGCCGGTACTGGAAAGCGAACGCAGCGGGTCAGCGGTGCATCGTCGTTCCCGACTCTCATATTGCCGAACTCTCGCCACAAGTCGACGAGTGGGATCGCTGGTATGCCGAAGCACTGGTGGCACGAACCAATCACGGTCACTGGCTGGCGCTCGATGATTGGCGGAGCCTGGTAGCGCCAGTCCTCGAGGATGACTTTTTCCCACCCGTAGACCCACTCGTGTTCGTTCACGTTCCGGGGCCGGACGGCGTCGCCGTAGGACCGGCGGACGTTCTTCGCCGACTCATTGTCCGGCGGGTTGGAAACGACGATGCTGAGGGTACCGCGCTCGATTTCTGGTTCCACGACAACCGGCTGCAGAAAGCGATTGCGGCGTCGAAAGATGTCGTCATGGAGCAGTATTCGTTCGTAGTTGACCATTACCTGCCAGGCATGACCGCGGCTACTGCCATTACCGCCGGACGAGTCCCGACGACCGAGCAGATCGCCGACGCGATCCTTGAGGACATGAGGGTTGAGTTGCTGAACAAGTCCTCGCTAGTCGACGTCCGGACCCTCGGTGCCGGCTCGCAGCGGGCCGCAACAATTGCGGCCGTTGAGCTGTTCACGCATCCCGGCTTGGTCCGGAGCGAATCTGACCTCGCCTTCATCGTCCTCGAGGAGCCAGAAGTTGGGCTACACCCCGCCGCGCAACACCGTGTCGCGGGAGCAATCAACAATGCCGCACAACTGGCTCCGCATGTCCAGTTTCTTGTCGTGACGCACTCGCCGGTATTCCTAGACATGGCGGACTCGAGCTCGGTTCGCGTCTGCCGACCGCGTGCTAACGACACCACGGACTGTACCGTGCAGGGACTCATTGAACTCACCGACCGTCTCGAGGGCATGGGACTAACTCCTCGAGACGCCCTTCTCGCTTCGCACGTCTTGGTCGTCGAGGGTGAATCGGACGCCGCCGTTCTGAGCATGTGGTCCATTGCCAATGGTCGTTCGTTGACCGATGCCCGGGTGACAATCGTTCCCGCTAGGGGCCATGGGCCGGTTGAGCAAATAGCTCGCGTGTTATCGCTTGTATATAACGCAGTCCCGCTCACGATCGTCCTCGACAACGGAGCGGACACCGCGAGGAAGAGGCTTGAGATCCAAGAAAAGTTCGGTGGCCGCGTATCCGTTCATTTGCTCGGCGAATCCCAGATCGAGGCGTACTTCTCGGATCGAGCGATCAATGTTTGGGCGCGGAACATCGGTGCTGGCGACGCCAGAGTTGCCGATCTGCTGAGCTACCGCCGTCGCGACCACTCGAAGCAGTGGCTGATTGAGAACACGCCTGTCCTGGTCCCCGGGAGGACGTACGACGTCGTTCGGGATGGGGCGGCGATTGCGGGAGTGATGACAGAGGAGGAGATCCCGGTCGAAGTTCGCGGACTCTTATCGTCGCTAACGTAGCGCCCCGGTGAACCGCGCCATCGCATGTCACCGAGGGTGCACGTTCGAGTCGGGCCGAAGGGCAAGCTTGACCGTGACGCCAGCGGAGACAAAATGCCTCTCGTGACTGAACGGCGATAACGGAGCACCTATTGGTTGGCGCAACTCGGCACTGGAGGAGGGCCCGTGGAGCGGTGTAAGCACGGCCTTGCCCTAGACGAGCTGCGCGGCCTGTTCCGGCCTGTTGTTGCGCCACCTATCGCAACCCACAGCGACGGACCGATGGGGCGGCGCTGGACGGCAGCGAGGTCCACGCACCTCGACGGCGGAACCCAGAGCGATACCTTATCGAGCCCGCCCTTCCCTAGTAGTGCTGCGGTCACCCTGATTGCCAAC
>JBBQEC010000186.1:0-5120 GCA_038320305.1 Candidatus Limnocylindrales bacterium
ACCTTCCTCCAGTGCAGACTGCAGGTACTCGGCAGTCTCGATTGCCCACTGGAGCGCTTCGGCTTCGGACAACCTACGACGCTGGGCAAGCGAACGCACCTTCTCGACGTCGTCCGCCTCGACGTCCGCTTGAAGCTCGACGATTGCCATGTCGTTTCCGAATGTCGTTTAATGAGCAGGCCCTTCTATCGCTTCTTAGCGGCTTCGTGGGCTCGGGCGTCGGCGCTTTTGTTGTGCTCTGGACGCAGCGTAGCGACCGCGCCCATCGCGAGAAAGGTGCTGGCCGCGCCGTACACCTCGAGATGGCGACGAACGCGGTCACGCTCGAGGACGCGGCTGCCGGCAACAACTCGCCCGGGCTTTCGTCGACCGCTTGGGCGGCGCATATGCACTCGCTCGGAACGATGCTCAATGCCGTGCAGTTCCGGACCGTTGCGCTGGGTTACAACTACGTGCCGCGATGCGAAGGTCTTCTTGAAGCCGCCCGACTACGCGGCTACCAGTTGACGGACGCTGATCGCAAGATGTTCAAGGACGCGGCGGAATGCTTCAGGACAACAAGCGGCATGCTACGGCCCATACTTTGGACCGCAGAGGGGAATGGGATTTCCCAAGCTAGTCGCCAATTCGGGCGCTTGGACGAGTCTCCACAAGAACTCTTTTCGCCGAAGCCGCGCGGTCAAACGTCCGGCGCAGGTGCGCGGCGCAGGGTGCTCCTTATCGCTGCGCCAGGTCGGCACGCGACCCCTATGCAGGCACGCCGAAGTCGCACCGTATCGATGGACGACGAGATGACCGCGTGTGCGCCGAAGTACTCGCCGCGCTAGACGCTCTGCCCGGCTGGTGCGTCGGCAAGCCCGCCCACGATCCGCGTCGCGTTGCGGCCGACGCAGCCGCCAGTGGACGGCCGAGGCGCTGTCAGAGCTCGAGTGCGTCTACGAGATGGCGCGCTGTCTACGGGAGATCAGCGAGGGGAGAGTGCCAAAATGACCATCCAAAGTCAGCGCGTACCATCGCGGTCGATGGATGAGACTGCCGAAATACTCGAAGCGCTTCGAGCGCGCAGCATCCCCGCCATGCCTTCGGTTATCAGTCGGAGCTTCTTGATAGCAACGCTGGTAGCAACGACCGCGGACGGAGCCGCACTCCGATCGCTAGGGCAGTGCTCGAACGAGCGGAGAGCGCGATTAGGCGAACGCTAACGGACGCTACGCCTCGGACTCATAAGCCCTTGGTCGGTGGTTCAAATCCGCCCTCCGCTACCAACCAATTTCCCGTCACTCAGGCCGCTGGCGCAGCACGCGCCACGACCATCGCGTCACACGAGAGAGACTTCCTGCCCGGAGCAATTCGCCGGTGGAACTGATCTCTTGCCTATAATCGGAGTACTCGCGCACGTGCGCACCCGGTTACCGGAGGCCTTTTCCCGTTGAATAGTCGTTTTCTCCGCAATGGCATCGTCACCCTGGTTCTCGTCGTGGGAACCGCGGCGCTGCTGTACATGTTCATATTCCCCGAAAGCAAGACCGAGCCGATCCCCTACAGCGGCACTGGCTCGTTCCTGGCGCTCGTCGCGAAGGGCGATGTCGCAACGGTGACCCAGCAGGGTCAGACGCTCGAGATCGAGACGACTGAGAAGGACTCGTCGGGCAAGGCGGTCGTCGTCACCAGCTTCGTCCCAAGCGAGCTCGCGACCAATGTCCAGACAGATATCGCCGTCGCCTGCCAGTCCGCACCTACGTGCACCTCGGCACCCACGCTCGTCGGCGCGACGCCCTCGGATAGCGGCCAGTGGCTGAGCATTCTGATCACGGCGCTGCTGCCCATGCTGCTCATCGGCGCGCTGCTCTTCTTCATGTTCCGCCAGGCGCAGGGCACCAACAACCAGGCGATGAGCTTCGGCAAGAGCCGGGCGCGCATGTTCCTGGGCAACAAGACCGTCGTCACGTTCCACGACGTGGCCGGCGTTGATGAGGCCAAGACAGAGCTCCAGGAAATCGTCGAGTTCCTGAAGTACCCGGAGAAATTCAACCAGCTCGGCGCGCGCATTCCGCGCGGCGTGCTTCTCGTTGGCCCTCCAGGCACGGGCAAGACGCTCCTCGCGCGCGCCGTGGCCGGCGAGGCCGGCGTGCCCTTCTTCAGCATCTCGGGCTCTGAGTTCGTCGAGATGTTCGTGGGCGTCGGCGCGAGCCGCGTGCGCGACCTCTTCGATCAGGCCAAGCGCAACTCGCCGTGCATCGTCTTCGTCGACGAGATCGACGCGGTCGGCCGTCAGCGTGGCGCCGGCCTGGGCGGCTCGCACGACGAGCGTGAGCAGACCCTCAACCAGATCCTGGTCGAGATGGACGGCTTCGACACGAACACGAATGTGATCGTCGTTGCCGCCACCAACCGTCCGGACGTCCTTGATCCGGCGCTGCTGCGCCCGGGTCGCTTCGACCGCCAGGTCATCCTCGACCGCCCGGACATGAAGGGCCGGCTCGAGATCCTGCGCGTCCATATCAAGGGCAAGCCACTCGACAAGAACGTGGATCTGCCGTTCATCGCGCGTCAGTCCTCCGGCTTCAGTGGCGCGGACCTTGCCAACCTTGTCAACGAGGCGGCCATCCTCGCGGCGCGGCGCAACAAGAAGGTCATCAACACGCCGGAGTTCATGGAGGCGCTCGAACGCGTCGTTGCCGGTCCGGAGCGCAAGAGCCGCGTCATCAGCGACGCCGAGAAGGCAATCATTGCCTACCACGAGGGCGGTCACGCGGTCGTGCAGCGCATCCTGCCCAAGGCCGACCCGGTGGCCAAGGTCAGCATCATCAGCCGCGGTATGGCCCTCGGCTACACCATGGGTCTGCCCACCGAAGACCGCTACCTGCAGAGCAAGAGCGAGTTCGAGGACAAGATCGCAGCCATGCTCGGCGGCAACGCGTCCGAGAAGCTCATCTTTGGCGACACGACCACCGGTGCCAGCAATGACATCGAGAAGGCCACAAACCTCGCGCGACGCATGGTTACCGAGTTCGGGATGAGCGACCGCCTCGGCCCGCTGTCCTTCGGGAAGCGCGACGAGATGATCTTCCTCGGCCGAAGCATGGGCGAGCAGCGTGACTACTCGGACGAGATCGCGCAGCTGATCGATGAGGAGGTCCGGGCCATCATCGACCGTTGCTACGCGCGCGCGATGGACGTGCTGGTCCAGTACAAGGACCGCCTCGTTCAACTGGCGGAGCTGCTCGTGGCAAATGAGACGATCGAGCAGGAAGAGTTCGAGAAATTGTTCGCGGACCTTCCGGATCCGCGCGCGACGACGCACATCACGCCCGTCCCGCTCGACGGCCCAATCGTCCGGCGTGCACCTGCGGATGCTGCAGTGGCTCCAGGTCCGACACCAAAGGCCGCGTCGCCCCAGCCGGCCTGAACCTGTTTAGACCGTCATCGATGGCGGACAACTCAAATAGATTGGGCGAGATGGCAACCTCTGGGTTGCCATCTCGTTTGTTGCCCAGAAAGCAGAGACGAGGGATCACCTTGGACAACCGATTTGCGGACCTGGATGCCTTTTTCGAACACCATGCCCAAGAGCGCCTGGCGGACTACCTCGATCTGCTGCGCATACCGAGCATCGGCACGCTGTCCCAGAACGACGCAGACACGCAGGCAACCGCGCAGTTCGTCGCTGAGCGCTTCGCGGCCATGGGCTTCGAGCATGTCGAGGTCTCGCCGACTGGCGGACATCCCATGGTTTACGCCGACTGGCTTCACGCCGAAGGCGCACCGACCGTAATCGTGTACGCACACTACGACGTTCAACCCATCGATCCGCTCGACCTGTGGCAGCGCCCGCCGTTCGATCCGGTCGTCGAGAACGGCCGCGTGTATGCCCGCGGTGCGGCCGACGACAAGTCTCATGTCCATATGCACCTGTGGGCGGCACGGGCGTGGCTCGAGACGCGGGGCAAGCTGCCGATCAACATCAAGATCGTCATGGAAGGGGAGGAGGAGTCTGGCTCGGACCACTTCGACCCGTGGCTGATCGCTCACCGCGAGCAGCTCAAGGCAGACCTGACCGTGATCAGCGACACGGGCTTCTACGAGCGCAACAAGCCGGCCATCACCGTCGGGCTGCGCGGGCTCGTGTACACCCAGATCGATGTCACCGGCTCGCACGTGGACCTGCACTCGGGCTCATTTGGCGGCAACGTCCAGAACCCGGCCAATGCGCTGGCGACGATCATCGCGCGCCTGAAGAACGAAGACGGTTCTGTCGCCGTGCCCGGTTTCTACGACGAGGTGCGCGAGGTCACGCCGCACGACCACGACGAGTACGCCCGCCTGCCGGTCAACGAAGGTGACTTCGTGCGTGACTATGGCCTGCATTCAGTTTTGGGTGAGCGCGGGTTCTCGGTAATGGAGCGCCGCGGCGCGCGACCAACGCTCGACGTCAACGGCATCTGGGGCGGCTTCCAGGGTGAGGGCTCGAAGACGATCATTCCGGCGCATGCCCACGCCAAGGTTTCGTGTCGGCTTGTTGCCGACATGGACTCCGACAAGACCTTTGAGCGCCTGCGCGACTACGTGGCCAAGGTCGCGCCCCAGGGCGTCGACGTAACTGTCACCAAGCTCAACGAGGGTGATTGGACGCTCATGCCGATCGAGCACCCGGCGACTCAGGCGGCCGCGGCCTGCCTGGAGGAAGTGTTCGGTGAAGCTCCGCTTTACCTGCATGAAGGCGGCTCGATCCCCGCAGCCGCAAGCTTCGCCAAGATCCTGGGCGTGCCCGTCGTCCTGTTGGGCTTCACGCAACCCGACGACCAGGCCCACGCTCCGAACGAGAGCATGCGGCTCGACAACATGGAGGGCGGCCTGCGCACGATCGTCCGCTACTGGCAGCGGCTGGCCGAGACGCAGCTCTAGAACTGGCCCAGACGCAACTTTAGAAATAGATCGCTGGCGAGGCGCAGACGAGAACACTGGTCCGGGGTCGTGTAGGAAGTTCGGCCGGTGCCCATCGTCAGCGCCCGCGTCTAGTCTCGCTCCGTGTCAAGCCAATTCCAGACTGCCGACGAATATCCAGCCGCGCCTCGGGATCCGGAGGCCACAGGCGGCCTCACGCCTCTCACGCCTCTCGC
>JBBQEC010000187.1:0-5060 GCA_038320305.1 Candidatus Limnocylindrales bacterium
TGAACGGAAGCCGGGTCACGGAGATAGCCCTCGGACCCGGCGATGTGCTCCAGTTAGGCAACTCGACGGTGACAATCGAGCCGACCTCATAACCTTCACGTCCGCGAATGGACGTTTTCACCCTCATCCTCTGGGCGCTACGACTCGGATTCCTGCTGCTTATCTATGCCTTCTTCTTTTTCGTCGCTCGCGCCTTGTGGCGCGACCTGCGCACCGGCGTCGCCGGTTCCGGCCAGGCGCTGGCCAGGCTCCTGGTCATGGCGTCGGTCGAGGGGCGGCCGGAATCGGGCGCATCCATTCCCCTTGACGCGGTCAACTCGATGGGTCGCGACGTGAACAACTCGATCGTCATCGATGACTCGTTCGCGTCCTCCGAACATGCGCTGCTCACGTTCCGCGGCCGTGCCTGGTATGTCGAGGACCGCGGCAGCACCAACGGGACGTGGCTCAACGGACAGCGTGTGGAAGGCCTCTGGCCGCTCGGCTACGGAGACGAGATCCAGATCGGGCAGGTTCGGATGCGCCTCGACCGCCCGAGAACCGAGGGGACATGACCGCCGTCGCCCAAGGACTGAACCGTGTCGGCATTCGCCCGCGCCTTCGGCGGCGTGAGCTTGGTCTGCTGATCCTGGTCTCTGTCGCCCTGACGGTTGGCTGGATGAGCTACGTGTCGTTCCGTGACGGACGGTTGGAACTGTCAGATACGAGCATCCTGACGACGTACATCGTCGCGCTCTTCGTCATCCACGCCCTTTTCGTGATCTCAGGTCGGCGCATGGACGAGGTGCTCTTTCCGACAGCCGCGATGCTCGCCGGTATCTCGGTACTGATGATGCAGCGGCTGCCGCAGGACCTTGTCACTCAGTCGGTCGGCGGCCGCGACTTGGGTCTGGGTGAGCTGCAACTGGCCTGGATCCTGTTCGGCTTCGGCCTCCTTGCGGCAATTGCATTGCTGGTTCGCAGTGACGGCTGGTTGCGACGCTACAAGTACACCTGGGCCGCGGCCGGCATCTTCCTGTTGCTGCTCGTGTTCGTGTTCGGCGACGTCACCGGTGGGGCGCGCCTGACCCTGCACATCGGTCCGATATCCGGCCAGCCGTCGGAGCTGCTCAAGGTGATCCTCGTCGTCTTCCTCGCGGGCTACCTCGCAGAAAACCGCACGGTTCTGGCCCGAGCCAGCACCAAGATCGGACCGCTCCGATTGCCGCCCTTGCCCTACCTGCTGCCGATGCTCGCGATGTGGGGTATCGCCCTCGCCATCGTCATCCTCCAGAGCGATCTCGGTGCTGCGTTGCTCTACTTCCTCGTGTTCCTGGGGCTGTTGTACGTAGCAACCCGACGTATCTCGTACGTCGTGCTGGGCATGGGCATGTTCCTCGTCGGTGGCTTCGTTCTCTACGAGCTGGTGCCGCGCGTCCAGGAGCGCATCGACATATGGCTCAATCCGTGGGCGGACGCGCAGGGCGCCGGCTACCAGATCATCCGCGGCCTGTATGCGTACGGTCGTGGCGGCATATTGGGCACTGGCATCGGCGCCGGACTGCCCCAGGTCGGCACGGTGCAGTCGATCCCCGCGATCCAGACCGACTTCATCTTCGCGGGGATTTCCGAGGAGCTGGGCATGCTCGGCGCTCTGGCCGTGCTGGGCCTGTACATCGTCATCGCCGAGCGCGGCTTCCGCATCGCCGCGTTCGCGGTCGATGACTTCCGGGCGTTGCTCGCCACAGGCCTGACACTGGTGATCGTCGTTCAGGCCGCAATCATCGCCGGCGGCAATCTGCGCGTCGTGCCGCTGACCGGCATTACGCTTCCGCTGGTCAGCTACGGAGGATCGTCCCTGCTCGTTAACGGTGCTGTCATCGGCCTGCTCCTCGCGCTCAGCGACAAGGGCATCGAACAACCTGTGCCCGGCGCACGACGCGGCCTCGTGTCGCGCATGGGCTCGCGATTCCGGCGCCGACCGAAACTTTCCGGCGGCATGGATGCGGCGCGCCCATGACCGAACAAGCAGTCGGCGCGCCGCGGGTGCCAGCGCCGCTCGATCCGAAGCGTCTGCGCGTGCGACTCCATGTAAGTCCAAGGCTGCGCTTCGGCGGCGCGACGCCGCGCGTCGCGCCGCCTCAGCCCAAGAGCCCGCCGCGGATCGCCGGCAGCCTGCTGCGCCTCTCTCTGGCGCTGGCGCTCATGTACGCCACTCTGGGTGGCGGCCTTCTGTATTGGCAGGTCATGCAGGCTCGTGCGCTGACCACGGACGCACTCAACCCCATTGTCCTGGCGGCGGCGCGAGATGCTCCGCGCGGGACAATCTTCGCGTCGAATGGCAAGGTGCTCGCCGACAACGTCGCCGGCAACCAGCGCCAACGCGAGTATCCGTATGAGGTCGCGGCGCCGGTCGTCGGCTATCGCAGCGCCATATTTGGCACTGCCGGCCTGGAAAAGACATATGACTCCGAGCTGACCGGGCTCGGCTCGCTCAATGGCGGCGACGATCTGCTGCGCAAGTTCCAGTCTCAGCAGTACAACCCGACCGACCTGCACACATCGCTGGACATCGACCTGCAGCAGGCAGCGGCGGATCTTCTTGGCGATCAGCATGGCGCTGTCGTGGCAATCGAGCCTTCAAGTGGTCGCATCCTGGCGCTCGTCGACAGCCCGACGTACGACCCGAACCGCATCGTCGATCCCGATCAGGGCCGCAAGTACGTGGCGTCGCTTCAGGAAAGCACCGACTCACCCCTGCTCAATCGAGCGACCCAGGGCCTGTACGTGCCCGGTTCCGTGTTCAAGATCGTCACTGCCACGGCCGCCCTGTCATCGGGCGCGATCACCTCCGACACGACTTATCCCGATCAACCCGGAGAGATCGACACGGGCTTCCTGGTCGATGGCTTCCGGGTCCACGACTTCCCGCGCAAAGTGCAGACCGACCACCCGCTCAACTTCGACGAGGCGACGGAGGTCTCCGACAACATCTGGTTCGCCCACGCCGGTCTCGCCACCGGTCCGCAGAACCTCATTGAATGGGCGGCCAGGTACGGGTTCGGCCAAAGGATCCCGTTCGAGCTGCCGACCTCGCCCAGCCAGGTCACGGGTGGCGGCGGTCCGTACGATGGCTTCCGCGATCGGGTCGAGCTGGCCAACGCGGCATACGGCCAGGCCGAGGTGCTCGTCACGCCGCTCCAGATGGCGATGGTCGCCGCAACAATCGCCAACCACGGCCTGGAAATGAAGCCGATGCTGGTTGACTACCTGCAGGCGAGCGACGGCACGGTGACGCAGATCGGTCCGCAGGCGCTTTCGCAGGTGTGCGATCCGGGGGTCGCATCGACCATCGCCCAGGCGATGCAGCAGGCTGTCGAGGGTCAGTACGGCAAGATCTTTGCAGGTGCTGCCAAGGTGCCCGGTGTCCCGACTGCCGGCAAGAGCGGAACGGCTCAGCTGGGCGGCGACGCCGCGCCGCACAGCTGGTTCATCGGCTATGCGCCGGCCGATGCACCGACGATCGCCATCGCCGTGATCGTCGAGGGCGGAGGCGCCGGAGCCCAGCGCGCCGTGCCTATGGCCGGCGAGCTGATGAGTCGCTACCTGGGCGTCAAGCCGTAGTCGGTGCCGAGTCCAACGGTGGTCGGCTCGGGGCTTTCGAAACCCTTTCGAAATGTCGGGCGTAGTATCCCGCAACGCCGATCACCGGGCCCAGACGGGGAGAGGGGCAACGTAACCGTTCGCACCCGGGAGGAACGCGGGCAGTGGCAGATATCCAGGAATCCGGCGACAAGGTCATCGCCAACGTCGAGCGCGTGATCGTTGGCAAGCATCAGGAGGTGCGCCTCGCGCTCGTAGCCCTGCTGTGCCAGGGCCATCTGCTGATCGAGGACGTGCCCGGCACGGGCAAGACGGTTCTCGCCAAGGCGATCTCGCGCAGTCTTGGGTGCACTTTCAAGCGCATCCAGTTCACGCCGGATCTTCTGCCGACGGATGTGACCGGGCTCTCGATCTTCAACCAGAAGACGCAGGAGTTCGAGTTCCGGCCCGGGCCTATCCTGGCCCAGATCGTGCTCGCCGACGAGATCAACCGCGCGACGCCCAAGACTCAGTCAGCGCTTCTCGAGTCCATGGAGGAGCGTCAGGTCACGGTCGATGGCGTCACCTACCCGATGCCGCAGCCGTTCCTCGTCATCGCCACGCAGAACCCGATCGAATACGAAGGTACGTTCGCCCTGCCCGAGGCGCAGCTCGATCGCTTCCTGCTCCGCATTCACCTTGGCTATCCCGATCCGCTCCAAGAGATCACCATCCTCGAAGAGCAGAAGCGCACCCACCCAATTGAAGATATCGAGGTGGTCGCGACGCTCGACGAGCTGCGCGCGATGCAGGAGGGCGTGCGCGACGTTTACGTCGATGCCGTCGTCAGCGACTACATCGTGCGCCTCGTGAACGCGACCCGAAACCATCCCGATGTCTACCTGGGCGCCTCGCCCCGCGGCTCATTGGCGCTCTATCGCGCCGGTCAGGCGTATGCGGCACTGGCCGGTCGCGACTACGTCATTCCGGACGATGTCAAGGCAGTTGCCGTGCCCGGGCTCGCGCACCGCACGATCATCAAGACCGCGGCCACGGTGCGCGATGTGGATGCGTCGCTCATCATCCGCGAACTGCTCGATACGGTGCCCGTCGAGACAAGAATCAAGCCGCCAGAGCGTCCAGCCGTCCGGCCGAGCTGAGTCGAAGTCATGGTCCGACGGATCGAGCTCGCCGTCATCGCGCTGATCGTCGTCGTTGCGGCGCTTTCGACGGGTGCCCAGTTCCTCTTCTTCCTCGTCTACCTGGGAATCCTCGTCGTCGGTGGCTCATACGTCGTAACCCGTTTTGGGCTCTCCGATCTGGAGGCGGGCTACGTTCTCGATCGCGTTCACGCTCACACGGGCGACATCATGCGTGCCAGCTACACCGTCAGGAACACGAGCCGGCTACCAAAGCTGTGGCTCGAGCTGCGCAATCCGTCGACGCTGCCGATCGAGCTGCCCGCCCAGGCCGTGAGCCTTGGCCCGCGCAGCGAGAAG
>JBBQEC010000188.1:0-5032 GCA_038320305.1 Candidatus Limnocylindrales bacterium
ACCCGTGTCGATGAGCGCCTCTCAGTCCAAAAGATGCGTGGCGATGCGTAAAGCCCGGCATCGTCATCCCCTGGAAGCCTCCGCCGACGGGATCACCGCCGTTCGCTCAGGCGGATTCCACGGCCGCTTCTTCCCATTCGCGCCTACCGTTGATTGGGACGCGTCGGCGGGTTTGCATAGGCGTCACTGGCTCCTGCCGGGGGACGCTCCTCGACGAAGCCCTCACGACTGACCACGACGCGCTCAGCTCGAAAGTTCGGAGCACGTGGCGTGGGAGAAACGCGCCGAGCAGGGTCAGCGCTAAGGGGTTGGCGCGGCCGCGGGCTCAGTCAACGTCTGTTTCGCGTTGAGGTCAATCTCGTGGTGGGCCACGCCTCGGTGGGGATCACCGCCGCCATGGCCGCAGGGATCGGCGTGGATGATGGCCGATGTCAAGTGGGGGACGTCGTGCAGAAGGGCGTGGCGGGCGCGTTCGGCGACTTCGTGCGCCGATGCCATCGTCTGCTCTTCGTCCACGAGAATTTCAGCTTCGGCGTGGAGTCGATGGCCGATCCAGCGGATTCGTACCGCACCGATGTCCTCGACACCAGGCACCGAGCGAAGTGCGGTTTCTGACGCGTCTCGGATCGACGGATCGACGCCGTCCATGATTCGCATCAGTACGTCGCGAGCCGCGTCCCTGAGCACGGCCAGGATGAGCATGGCGATGACCAGCCCGGCGATGGGGTCCGCAGCGGGATAGCCAAGGGTTACGCCGGCCGCCCCGGCCACCACGGCAAGGGACGTAAAGCCGTCGGCTCGTGCATGCAGCCCATCTGCGACGAGAGCGGCCGAACCGATCTCGCGGCCGACGGCGATTCGGTAGCGAGCCACGAGCTCATTGCCCACGAAGCCGATGACGCCGGCAACGGCCACCACGAAAAGGAAACGAACCTCCCCGGGGTGAATGAGTCGATCAATCGCCAGGTAGGCTGCAAGGACCGACGACCCTGCGATGAATACGAGCACGACCAGACCCGCAAGGTCCTCGGCTCGCCCGTAGCCATAGGAGAAACGGCGGGTGGCAGCGCGCCGCCCGAGCACGAAAGCAAGCCAGATGGGAACGGATGTGAGCGCATCCGCGAAGTTATGGAGCGTGTCTGACAGAAGCCCGATGGAGCCCGAGGCCACAACCACGATCAACTGGAGCCCCGCGGTCACAAGAAGGGCCACCAGGGTGATCTTGAGCGCTCGAACACCGCGCGCATCCGATTCGAGCGCCGTGTCGATCTTGCTGGCGCTGTCGTGCGAGTGTGGGCGGATCAGGTTAAGCAGGGCCGCGCCGAATCCTGCGCGGTGCTCGTGCTCCTCTTCGTGCCCGTGGTGGGCGTCCGTGTGGGCGTGAGTCGGACTGTCCTCGTGGGACGCAGGTTCGTCGTTCATTGGGCCTTCATTGGCCGGATGTACGATCTTCGCCAAGCAGTGTGCGCCTCCATCGTGACTAGGCTAGCGCCCGAATGAGTAGGCTCCCCGCCATCCATTCTGGAAGCACGATGCGAGGTGTGGGACCCGGCGGTTCAAATCCAGTCGGCGCGACCAGATCAGCGGCGATGCCGGCGAGACACCGTTAGCGATCGCCTGATTGATCCGGCCGACCGGTTCGTGTACTGACCGACCTCGCCTACCAGATGCCCGAATTGCCACTCACAAGCTGCGACATTTGCGGCTCGCAATCTCCGAGTACAGAAGCGCTCGCACGGTACCGTGAGTTAGCTCTGCCGTGGCCCGGACTACCATGCGGCCGTGGCAACCCAGCAACGGCGACCTCGCTTCCAGCTTCCTGCGCGACCTCGTCTGACGCACGCGTCCCAGCCGATCGACTCCGCGCCCGAGGTGTCGATGGAGGCGCGCCCGGAGGACGTGGTCGAGCCGGTCGCCAAGAGCGTCGTCGATGCCGCGCTGTATCGCAGTGGCCACCGCATCGACACTCCCGAAAGCGTCGCCGACATCGCCGAGACGCTGCGCGCGCACCCCGAGACGATGGGTTGGATCGGCATGTATCGGCCGTCAGAGGCTCAGTTCCTGCCCGTGGCCGAGCAATTCGGCCTGCACGAGCTCGCCGTCGAGGACGCGATCGTCGCCCACCAGCGACCCAAGCTCGAGCGCTACGGCGACACGCTCTTTGTCGTCCTGCGTGCCGCGACCTATCTCGACGACGCGGAGGAGGTGGAGTTCGGCGAGATCCACATCTTCGTTGGGCCAAACTTCGTGATAACGGTGCGCCATAGCCGAACGCCGGATCTGTCGGCCGTGCGACGGCGCATGGAAGATGATCCCGAACTGCTCGCAATGGGTCCCGAGGCCGTCCTGTACGCCATCCTCGACTCGGTCGTCGACGGCTATGCGCCGGTCGTGGCCGGTGTGCAGAAGGACATCGACGAGATCGAGATTCAGGTCTTCCGCGGCGACTCGGCGGTGTCGCGGCGCATCTACGAGCTCTCCGGCGAGGTGGTCGAGTTCCAGCGCGCAACGCGGCCGCTACTGAGCATTGTCGATCAGCTCGCCGCCGGCTTTGCCAAGTACGGCACCCAGGACGAGCTGCAGAGCCACCTGCGCGACGTGGCCGACCATGCCACGATCGCGGCCGAGCGCGTGGCCGCGTTCCGCCAGGGCCTGGCGGACATCCTGACGCTCAACGCGACGCTCGTCAGCCAGGCCCAGAACGAAGAGATCAAGCGCCTCACCCTGACGAGTCTTCAGCAGAACGAAGAAGTCAAGCGCATCTCAGCCTGGGCGGCAATCCTTTTCGCCCCAACCCTGATCGGGACGATCTACGGCATGAACTTCCACGACATGCCGGGGCTCAACGCGGAATACGGCTTCTGGTTCTCGGTCGTGCTGATGATCGGCGTCAGCACGGCGCTGTGGGTAATCTTCCGTCGCCGCGGCTGGCTCTAGCTACTTCTGCGGCGGCTCCGCACGTTTGGCCTCGGTGGCGGCGGCATCCATCTTTGCCTGGGCCTGCTCCGCAAGAGCTTCCGCGGGAACCTCGAGTGCGCGCCTGACAAACTCACGCGTTGCAGCGGCGCCGACCACGCCAACGAGCAGGTCGTACGTCTTCCAGAATGATTGCCGACCGGTGGATGCGTCGGCCACGTGTTCCTTCTGGAGGTAGGCCGCGAAATCGCGCTCGAGATGCGCGCGAACCTGGGCCTCGTTCTCCTCGGGCAGTCGCTTGAGCGTCTTGTCGAGCTCCTTGGGCAGCAGGGTCGGTGGACGATTGGCGCGCTCGGGAAAGAAACGCCGCTCAGCGGACTTGGCGACGCGCTTGGGACCGCCCAGCAACAGGAACGCAGCACCACTCACAACGCCGACTGTCTCGACCGGGTGGCGTTTGATCTTGGCCGGAAAGTCGAGCGCGACACGCGTGCTCATGCCGAGCGTGTCGAGCTCGGACTCCGTCGCGCGGCGCGCGTCGGCTACTTTTTGCCGCGCTTCGGCAGTCGCGTCTGCCATTGCTCCTCCAACCAGTCTCGTGTCTCATTGGCCGCTTCGATCGACTGCTTCGGGTACAGGCGCGCAAAGCGGGCGGCCGGATCCAGGCTCGGCCAGGCAAAGATGACGTTGAGGATGGGCCAGGCAACCAGGCCGATGGTGATGGCAAAGCCCAGGGCCGGCGGCCACGTCCACGGCGCGCCGGCAATGAGCCAGCCCACGAAGATGCCCAGGAAGGCTCCCAGGAAGATGCCGCCCAAGGCGCCGCGCACGCCGCCAACGAAGGCGAGGAGTACGCCGAAGAGCAGTGCGCCGATGACGAGGCCGCCGAGCACTGCGATGACTCCGGGCGCATTGAACGGCCCCGCGAGATTGGGCACGACCGACTCGACCGCGTTGTACGCCACGTTCAAGCCGCACAGAAGCGCAATGGCCACGACGATGACGAATGCGACCAGGAAGCTGATAACCGAGTAGCGCGCACGAGCACCGACGATGCCCAGCGCAAGCGCGACGATGAGCGCGATCCCGAGCAGCAGCCCATGCGCGAGACCCCAGCCGATCGATCCGAACAGCCACTCGCCCATGAAAAGGAAGCCGCCGACCCAGACGAGGATGGCGGTCATGAACGCGATCCCGAGCGCGGCACCTGCCAGGCTGGCAAGGACCTTGACCTCGCCAAGGATGCTGTCGAACTCGGCGCGCAGCAAGGCGATATGGGCCTGCAACAGGCCCATAAAGGACTCGCGCGTGCGCTGGATCTGGTCCAGCAGGCTGGTCTGCTCCGGCTCGGACGGCCGTTGGTTTGATGTCACGGGCAGATGATTGTCAACCCGGGAGGAATCCGCTGCCGCTGATGCGCGCAGCCGCGTCGAAGAAGCCGTAGGTACGCCGGTATGCCGCGTCAGTCAGTCGCGGCCTGTGTCGCGTGGCTACCGACCACAGGTTGCGCTCGAGCTCCTCGATCCGCTCGGCCAGCTCAGCGGGCCGGCGCGGGGCGCTGATGTCGGCATACGTTCGCCGGCCCGCCGGAAAATGGACATCCTCGGCGGGTGTCTGGGGCAGCAGCGCGAACACAGGCCGAGCATGCTGCAAAGCCGCCAATGCGCGCACTGGTGCGGGCACCAATTCCGGTCGCAGATTGGCAGTCTGCGCCAATTCATGCATCGCCTCGATCAATGCGGCGTGCTCCTCGGCGGCGTTGTGCGCCTCCGTCGCTCCGACGCCCGCGCGGGCAACGAGTGTTCGCAGCTCAGCGATCTCGACCGCGCCCGCGCGCAGCCAGACGCGAAAGCCCGCCTCCATGTCCTCGACGTGGGGCAGTGCCCCTGTCGCAATCACTTCTGCTGCGGTCTCTGGCCAATCGTCAGCGGCACACACAGCGTCGAGCAGGTCGCGCGTGGTGCGAAACGGGGCCGCCATCCGATCGAACTCGGCAAATCCGGACGGCTCGAACGAGTTCATTGCAGGTGATGCTCGCCTGCTAACACGTCTCCGGTCAAGCGCATCAGGCGTCCAGCTCGTTTCATGTACCTCTAATCGGTTACCCACGGCCCAT
>JBBQEC010000189.1:0-5031 GCA_038320305.1 Candidatus Limnocylindrales bacterium
CAGGCGCATTCGCTCCCTGTTGCGCGCTGCGTCCGTGTCGCCGGTCAGGAACACGACGTACTGGTGATCACGCATTGTCTCGGGCTGCTCGTAGCCCACCACCGTGTTGTGCGTCGCCTCGGGCAGCTCTTCAGCCGCGGCCGCAGAATTGCTGTTCTCGTTGATCTGCGTCTTCCAGCGCCGAGCAACCGCGGCCATGAAGCCGCTGCCCTCGATCACCGGCAGGCGGTCGAGCAGCGACCAGGCGAGCTGCTTGGCGAGGTTGGACTGCGCCGGCATCTCCGCCGCGCACGCCGTGACGACCGAGCTTGCCGCGGCGATGGCCTCTTCGACCTCGGCTTCAGACAGTTCGAGGAAGCCGGCACGTTCGAGAAGGCCGGCCAGCAGCAGCATCGTGTAGCCAAGTGCCGCGCGTGGAGGCGACTCGTTCGGGAACGAGAGCCTGGGCAGGTCAACCTGCCGTGCCACCTCTCCGATCGGGCCGCCCGTCGTGATCACGGCCACTGGCGATCGACGCTCGAGCGCGGTCGTCAGCGCCGCGATCGTCTCCTCGGTCGCGCCCGAATGGGAGACGGCGATCACGAGCGTCGATTCGCCAACCCACGCCGGCAGCTCGTAGTCGCGCACGGAGATGAGCGGCACTTTGAGACGGTCACTGAAGATCGCGCGAACGAGGTCGCCGCACACGGCCGAGCCGCCCATGCCCAGCACCGCAACGTTGTCCGCTGACGTGTAGCGCTCAGGAAGCTTCAGCTCGCGCGAGATTTGCCACGCAGCGCGCATCTGATCCGGGAATGCCGCGATCGAAGAGAGCATGCCGCCCGGATCGCGACGCTTGATCGCAGTGGCGTCCTCGAGCAGCCCCGATTCATCGCTCATGCGCCGCGCACCAGCTTCGCGCCCTGGTCAAGGATCGCATCTCGCTCGTCGGCCGAAGTCGCCTCGGCGTAGACCCGCACGAGCGGCTCGGTACCACTGAAGCGGACGAGCAGCCATGACCCGTCGTCGAGCCAGAACTTGAACCCGTCGTTGGTCTCGAGCGTGTCCGTGCGCACAACTGGATGGCCGGCAATGTTGCTCGGCGCCTGCTCGCGCAGCTCGACGAGCAGACGCGCCTTCAGCGGCGGATACGCGGCTCGATCCACGTGGACGTCTGTGCGCAGGTAGAACGACGGTCCGGCAATTTCATGGAGATGCTGGACCGCCGCCGAGACGGGCCAGCGTCCTTTGGCCCGTTCATCAATGAAAAGATCGAGCAGCAGCAGGTCGGCGTAGATGCCATCACGCTCGGGGAGGTGCATCCCAAAGCCGTAGCCGCCCGATTCCTCGCCGCCCATCATCGCGCCGGTCTCGATCATCTTCGGACCGACGTACTTGAAGCCGACCGACGTCTCGTACACGGGCACGTCATAGAGCTTGCCCAGGCGACCGACCATCGAGGTCTCGTTGATGGTCGACACGATCGGCTGACGCATGCCGCGATGCTCGAGCAGGTAGTACATGAGCAGGCCCATCACTTCCAGCTGATGAATGAACGTGCCTTTCTCATCCGCGGCCCCGGCGCGGTCGGCGTCGCCGTCCAGCAGCAGACCCAGGTCGTAGCCGCCGCCCGCGAGGATGCCCAGAGCCTCGTCGATGTTTGGCGCGATCGGCTCCGGATTGATGCCGCCGAACCACGGGTTGCGCTCAGAATGGATCTCAGTGATCTGAATCTTGCCGCCGGCAAGCATCCGCGGGATCCAGCCGGCGCCCGCGCCCCACATCGGCTCGATGAGCACGCGCATGTCCGCGGCCTTGAGACGATCGATGTCGAGCGATCGTCTGGTGTACTCAACGTAGCCCGGATACGGGTCGTAAAGCTCCACCTTGCCCGCGGCGAGCGCGTCTGCGTAAGACCTCTGCGGCGGAACGGACCCAGCGTCGTCGCGGATCGTCTTTTCGAACACGGCCAGCATGTCCGGGCTCGCCGCTGCGCCACTGGGCGACTTCACCTTGAAGCCGTTGTCCTGGTACGGATTATGCGAGGCCGTGATCATGATTCCACATGCGGCGCCGCGCTCGACCACCTCGTATGAGGTCATCTGAGTCGGGACCGCGTCCTGCGAAATTGCCACCGGGATGTCGTAGGCAAGCAGCACCTCGGCGGCGGCCTGGGCGAAGAACTCGGACGAGAAGCGCCGGTCGTAGGCGATGACCACGCCCTTCTGGCTGGTCCCCGCCGCCATCGCCCACTCAGCCACACCCTGGGCGCAGCGGCGGACGTTCTCGTACGTGTAGTCCTCTCCGATGCGCGCCCGCCAGCCGTCAGTGCCGAATACGATCGGCGGCATCTGGGGGATCCGGGAACCGCTTGAGGACGGATCGGCGGCTCCGGACGGATCGTTGGTCACAGGTACTCGGTCTCCTTTGCCTGGGCGAGGCGATCCACTATCGCGCGTACGTCCTGCGCCCGATCGGCGGCGCACACGAGCACGACGTCGGGGGTGTCGACAACGATCGTATCGGCCAGGCCCACAGTTACGACGAGACGGCCACCGGAAGAGTGCACGAGCACGTCATGCGAGCCGAGATCCTGGCTTTCGCCTATCGCAACCACTCCGTCCGGCGCCGACTGGCGCTGGGCCAGCTCATCGTGGAGTGCGTTCCACGAGCCAAGGTCCGACCAGCCCACGTCGGCCGGCACGACCTTGACCTCGCCGTTCACTGAGGCAGGCTCCATCAGGGCTCGGTCGATGGAGACGTCGGGCAACGACTCGTAGATCGTCGCCAGCGATTGGCCCTGGTCGAGCCCGCGGCGGATGGCGCCGACGATCGCCGGCGCATGCCGTTCGAGCGCGGCGAGGACCGCATCGCGGCGCCACACGAAGATGCCCGCGTTCCACCATGCGCCGGCGGGACTGGCGAGCAACTCAGTCGCGTGTTCGCGATCGGGTTTCTCGAGGAAACGATGAACGTGCCGCGCACCTGTCGGACCGGCGCTGTCGGCTGTGCCGACGATGTAGCCGTAGCCCGTCTCGGGGCCGGTCGCCGCGATGCCCAGTGTCACGAGCGAGCCGTCTTCGGCGGCGCGGGCAGCCGCCGTCAGCGCGTTCCTGAAGCCGGGTTCATCGGCGATCCAGTGATCAGCAGGTAGCACGACCATGACGTCATCGCCTGGTCGCTCGATCGCCAGCGCGGCGAGCGCAACGGCCGCGGCCGTGTTGCGTCCGAACGGCTCGCCGATCAGCTTGCGGCCGATGAGCTGCGCGGCCTGCTGGGTGACGAGCGGCAGATGGCGCTGGTCGGCGACGACGTGGATGTCCTCCGGCGGCATCAGCGGCGCGATGCGGCCAAGCGTCAGTTGAAAGAGGCTCTGCTCCCCGAGCAGCGGCAGAAACGGCTTGGGCCGAGCGCGCCTGCTCAGCGGCCAGAGCCGTGTGCCACCGCCGCCAGCCAGGATCACGGCATACATGCCCGGCCATTCTATGGGGCCGCTCAAGGACGGGAAAGCATGATCCGGGCGAGGCCGACGACGTCGCCTTGGCTGCCGACTCGCCACAGCTTCACCGACTGCCAGTGAACTCAACCGCGCCGGCGATGCCGACGACAACCGATCGTGCAGGTGCTGGCGAAGAAGCCGGACGTGCTGCTCCTCGCCTAGATCAAGTCGGGTCACGATCCCCAGAGCTGGTCGCGGACGTAGGCTCTGGGGACGGTCGCCGCAGTCCCTCACGGCAGCGGCGCAACCTGAGCGATCACCGTTGCGGTCCCTGTCGGCGTCAGGCCGTATACGGTCCACATCGCGGCGACATGGTGCTCACCGATGAACAGGCTGCCGCCGTTCGCGCTGTAGTAGAGCGGCTGATCGCCGCGGTCTGTGTGGACCGTCGTGGACGCGGCGACCATCGACGGCGCTGACCCGTCGGCGGGGTAGCGCCAGAGCTCCTCCGCGTTGCCAGACTTCGTCGTGTAGACCGAGCTTTCGTCGGCCGCTGTCAGCCCGCCCTCGACGGGGAGCACCTTGTCGGACGACTGACCGACCGTGAAGAACGCTGCGCTCCCGGCCAGTGAATCGCCGACCCAAACGCCCTCGCCCGACGGATAGAACGGCGTGTCCACTCCGGGCATTGCCTCGAACGCGGTCGCGCCCGGGATCAGGCGGTACCACCCGTTACCGGAACCACTGTCGCCAAAGAACGCCGTTGTGGCGCTGGACGTCAGGTAGCCGTTGGCGAAGGGCAGCGTGACGCTGCGATCGACCTGGTTCGTGGCCGTATCGACGTGGCGCAGGAGCGCGCCCTTGCCGTCGATATCCGACGTCGAGCGGTCGAGCCACCACACACCGTCGTGCACGGCCACCACGCTCACGCCGGCGATGTCGCACACGACCGGGATCGTGGCGCTCGTCGCGAGAGTCGTCGGATCGAGACGGAGCACGGAGCACCGGCCGTAGCCCGTCGGATCGTCCTGCGCCGCCCACACGGAGCCGTCAAGAAGGAGCACGCGCCCGCCACCGCTCATGGTGATGGATCGGGCGACCGCACCACTGGCCGGGTCGATGGCCACCAGGGCATAGGTTTGATCAGCATTGGTGACGGACGCGAACACCGTGCCGGCGGCGTCCACGGCGGCACCGTTGACGACCGCCGCGTCGACGATCTTGAAGAAGCCCTGGGGGAAGGTCGAGGTAGGCGTCGCCGCTGGTCCGGGCGTGACAGTCGGGCCGGCCTGCTCGAGCGTCGTCGGCCCATTGGCCAGGAACTCCTGGACGAGAGCGTAGAACTGGGCGTACGCCGGGTCCTTGGTCGCCATGATGTCGAAAATGCAGTGCAGGACGGCCTGCTGGTCCGCCGCGACGCCAGCGCACTGCTCGGTCGCTTTCTGGAACTGCTCGACGCCCTGTTGCTGTTCGAGCTCGTCGACGGTGAACGCAACGTCGGGCGAGGGAAAGCCGGGCTGGTCGAATGTCGCGGTGGTTTCGCCGGGCCCGTAGTCGAACAGGCTCGTCTGATCCGTGACGTGCCAGGCCGGGCCGAGTTGGTGGTAGCGCTG
>JBBQEC010000190.1:0-5012 GCA_038320305.1 Candidatus Limnocylindrales bacterium
AACTTTCTGAATCGGATCGAGGCCGGCGTCGTGTACGTCAACCGTCGCGCCGGTGCAACCACCGGCGCGTGGCCGGGCGTCCAGCCATTCGGTGGCTGGAAGGGCTCCACGGCCACGGGCAAGTCCGGCGGTGGCCTGTACTACGTCCAACAGTTCATGCGCGAGCAGTCGCAAACGGTCGTCGACTAGCGGAAGTAATGCGCCACTTGGGGAGTGGCCAGAGCGCTGCCAGTGCCTGATGCTGGTGGCGTGACTCGAAATGCGCGCCGCTTGGCATTTGTTGGTGCCGCTCTGGCAATTCTGGTCGCCGCTGCCCCAGTCGCGGCCAGCGGACGCGTGCCGGCCATTCACGACCCAGGAGGCAGCAGCCCGAGCGGCACGGTCCGGCTGATGGCCGTGGGCGACGTGATGCTCGCCCAGTCGATCGGCCGGCGCATCAAGCAGAACGGCCTCCTCGCGCCGTGGGCCAAGGTCAAGACCTACTTCGATCAGGCCGACCTCGTCGTGGCCAACCTCGAGTGCGCGATCTCCGACCGCGGCACGGCCTGGAATAAGACGTTCACCTTCCGGGCGCCGATCGCCGCCGCCGCGTCACTCGCCGCCGCCGGCATCGATGCCGTCACGGACGCGAACAACCACGCCCTTGACTTTGGCAGCGGCGCGTTCATGGACACGCTGCACTACCTCGATGCCGCCGGCGTTGGCCACTTCGGCGGCGGCGCCAACCTGACCGCGGCACGAGCGCCACTGATCATCGCGAAGAACGGCCTGCGCATCGCCTTTCTCGGCTACGTGCTGCCCTTCTCGGGCAAGCCCAACTTCAACACCAGGCAATGGGCCGCCACGGACACCGCGACGGGCCTGGCCATCGGCACGCCTGATGTCGTGGCTGCGGACGTCACCGCCGCCAAAAAGGTCGCGGACGTTGTGATCGTCATGGTCCACGTCGGCATCGAGTACAGCTTCCCCCCGAGCAAAGCCCAGAAGAAATTCGACGGGGCGGCTTTCGCTGCAGGCGCATCGCTGGTGATCGGTGCCCACCCGCACGTGCTCCAGGGCTACGTCTACGAGGGCTACCAGGCGATCGCGTACAGCACGGGCAACTTCGTGTTCGACCGCTTCACGGAATACCCGGAATTAGACACTGCGATTCTCGACGTGACCCTCAGCGCGAACGGCGTCGAGTCGCTCAGGTGGATCCCGATCGAGATCCACAATGGCTTCCCTCGGCCGGCCACGGCCACCGAGGCGGCGCGGATACTGAGCCACCTCAAGCAGCTCCCGCCCCCCGACCTAGTGCGCTAGAGCGGACAGCCCAGGTGGTCCGCCGTCGATAGATCGGCGGTGAACTGAACAATTTCGGCGTCCGTTCCGGACGTCAGCAGGCGATTTATCGTCGGTACGAGCGGCGGTCGGCCATCGGCACCATCGGCGTAGCGCGCAAAGGGGTAGGCAAGGGAGTCATGGGCCGCATTCAAAGCGGCCGTGACCCCCTCGCGAATCAAGGTGCGGCGCACATCCTCGCCGTTCACCTGATTGCCCAGGGCATCGGCGAGCGTCAGGTCTGCGTAAGTTGAAGCGTGGCTGAAGAGCGAACCAACAATCTGGTCGGGTTGGTACTCCTGCCACGCCGAGAAATGGTTGGTGCTGGCCCAGTAGGCCCAATCGCAGCCCTGCGTGCTGCCGATGTAGGGACGATTGGTCGACACCGGCTGCTGCGCGGTACTGGTCGCATATCCGTATGCAGCCAATCCGAGCACCACCACAGCCACCAGGGCTGCACTCGCGAGGACAGCGAACTTACGGCTCCTGGCTCGGCACGGACGTGGCCGCGCTTTCGACGCGGGCCGCGCCATGGGCCGGGGCGGCGTCTCGAACGAGGCCGGCGCTTCTAACGGTGTCGGCGCCTCTAACGCAGGTGGCGCTTTTGACGGCGGCGGCGCTTTTGACGCAGGTGGCGGTTCGGAGCCCTCAGACGACACCGGCGCTTCTGACGCGGGCTGCGCATCGGCCTCCGCAGAGATTTCGATCGTCGCTGGGACGGGCCCCCAAATCTCCGGGGCGTCCCCGATCAATGACGCCGGGACGGTCACGTCATCAGCGGGTAACGTCTCGTTGAATGTTTCTTCCGTCTCGGGTCGTTTCCGGCGCGTCATAGAATCCTCACCTTACCCCTGCGAACCGGGCAGCCCCGATGGTGCACGAGTACCAGTACATTTGGCGTGCCACAGACGAACGATGTCAACCGTTTGAGCGTTAAGAAATCGCTCGGCACCCCGAACGCGTTGCATCCCAGCAACGGGCACCCTGGGCCGGCGCCGGTCCTGTACACTGACCAATAATGCAGAGTGCATGTTTTTTATGCAGTCGGATGAAACAGGGGTGATCTAGTGACCGAGCTGGCTGAGCGGGAGGTTTCCGCCGTAGATCGAGGGCCCGAATCCGCGCAGGCGACCAGCTGCTTGTCGGCGCTCGATCAGGTGCCTACGTTCGAAGGCCGTACCGTGCCCGACCTGCGCACTGCCATTCCCGGTCCCAAGGCGCGCGCCCAGGTCAAGTTCGACCACCAGTTCACGTCGCCCAGCCTGCCGCGCGCCTATCCGATTGCCCCGGTGCGCGGCCGCGGTGCGACCATCGAGGATCTCGACGGCAACCTGTTCCTCGACTTCTGCGCGGGCATCGCGGTGTCATCAACAGGGTATGCCCATCCGCGCGTCACAGACGCGATCGAAAGCCAGGCGAACGACCTGGTCCACTTCAGCGCCTCCGACTTCTACCTGCCCATCTACGCCCAGCTGGCCGCCGAGCTCGACCGCATCGCGCCCATGAGCGGCCCGACGAAGAGCTTCATCGGCAACTCCGGCGCAGAGGCGATCGAGGCTGCGATCAAGCTGGCCCGCTTCGCCACCGGCCGCCAGTACCTGGTCGCGTTCATCGGCGGTTTTCACGGCCGCACGTACGGCGCCGTAACGCTGACGGCATCCAAGTCGAAGTACCACGCGGGCTTCGGGCCGATGCTGCCCGGGGTGTACCACGTGCCCTTCGGCTCAGAGGGCCTGGACGAGCTTGAGCAGCGCGTCTTCAAGCGCCTCGTGCCGGCCAACGAAGTGGCCGCGATCATCGTCGAGCCCATCCAGGGAGAGGGCGGCTACGTGGTCCCCGACGACGACTTCTTCCCGCGCCTGCGCAAGATCTGCGACGACAACGGAATCCTCCTTATCGCTGATGAGGTCCAGTCGGGCGCGGGCCGGACGGGCAAGATGTGGGCAATCGAGCATTGGGGCGTTGAGCCGGACATCCTGTGCACGGCCAAGGGAATCGGATCGGGCATGCCCATCTCCGCGGCCATCGCCCGCGCCGAGCTGATGAGCTGGCAGGCCGGCCACCACGGCTCTACGTTCGGTGGCAACCCCGTCTCATGTGCGGCGGCGCTGGCCACGATCGAGCTGCTCGAGGATGGCCTGATCGACAACGCTGTTGCCCGTGGCGCACAGGCGATGGCCGGGCTGCGCAAGCTTGCCGCAGAGCATCCGGGGATGATGCTCGACGTGCGCGGCAAGGGCCTCATGATCGGTGTCCAGTTCGACAGCACCGATTCTGCGGAGGCCGTCCAGTGGGCCGCGTTCCAACGTGGGCTGCTGGTGCTTGAGGCTGGCGAGGACGTCGTGCGCATGTCGCCGCCGCTCATCGTCAACGAGGCGGAGGTCGACACGGCCGTGTGGCTCTTCGGTGAGGCCGTCGCCGCGGTCGCGGCAGATCCAGCCAAAGCGCTGCGCGAGGCTCATAGCTGGGGCATGGACCAGGAGCCCGTCGGCGGCTGACCTCGGCTCGTCCGAGTCCTACCAAGTCGCGCTTGTGATGGGACACGAGGGCGAGGCCCCAGTGGCTCTCATCGACACTCTACGCAACTGACACACGACACAGCTGATTCTGAAGATGCCTGAGTTAGCCGGGCGATGACCGGTATTCCTTGGCTTCTACCTGGTGTGCTGATCGCGATCGTCGTCTCGCTGCTCGTTGCGCGACGCGTAGGCCGGCAGTTCGGCACCAGCTCGCTGGTTGGCGGGTCGCTGGTCTGTTCCTTTGGCCTCATTCTTTCGGCGACCCTCACTCCGCAGTGGTCAGCGCTGGAGTTCGGCCAACAGAGCGGAGGCACCTGCGACCTGACTCTGAGGCTGCCCGCGCTGGCGGAGCTGCTCGAGCCCACCGACTTCAGCCTGAATGTCCTGCTCTTTCTGCCCCTTGGGTTCACCGTTGGGCTCGTTCCGCGGCCATCGCTCAAGATGGCGCTCGTCGCTGTCGCGTTGTCGTTGCCATTCATCGTTGAATCGACCCAATTCGTACTTCCGGCACTCGACCGCGCGTGCCAGGTCAATGACATCGTCGCCAACGAGGTCGGGCTGCTCTTGGGATTGGCCATCGGCTGGGCAGTACGTCGCGTGCGCGGCTGACGAACACGCTGGTACTCGATCGCGTACGCTGCCTTGTCTCCGCGATAGACACGTATTGCTGCCATGTGGTTGTCCGAGGCGGAGATGCGATCTCGTCCTCTGCCTCCGAGGCTCCTACGACTGCGGACCGGACGTCGGCATCGTGGCGCCGGCAAAGCAGAAATCGACGACTGGCAGGACCGGCGGCTTCTTTCCCTGGTTAGGCACGACATGGCTAACGCCGTACGTCAGCGGTGCACGCCCGGTACAAGATCGCGCCGGGCTCGGACTTAAGGCTGACTTCGGCGTGCGTGGTCACGTCCGTTCAACAGTTCAACGTGTCGCGCCATTGCGGTCGCCAGCCACCCTGGCAGCCTCCACCAATCCTGGCTCGATCATCGGGAACGCAAGCGCACGGCATGCGGCAATCCGTGCGGAATCGATGTCGTGAGCGCGGACGCGAAGAACCTGTTCTGCAGGTTCTGCAAGGCCTACCTCAGTCACCAGGCCAACGTAGCCACAACCTAACGACAGCGATCAGATGGGGCTCTTGCATTCGTAGGCTTTGCGCGCGGGCCCCTC
>JBBQEC010000191.1:0-5010 GCA_038320305.1 Candidatus Limnocylindrales bacterium
AGATCAACCGACGACGGCTGAAGGCAGCTCGCGTCGTACGGATCGATGCGCACTCGGCCGGCCTGCAGGGCAGCGCGGATGTCGCGATCAGACAGGACGGCCATTGGTTCCGATTATCGCGGGCAGCCGACTCCCGCGGTAGTCCAATTCCGCGCTGAGCAGGTCCGCGCTGAGCAGGTCACCTCTGCGCAGGTCACCTCTGCGCAGGTCCCCGCTGCGCAGTTCCGCGCTGTCCAGTTCGGCGGCCTGTCCAATTCCGCGCTGTCCAGGTCCGCGCTGTCCAGTTCGGCGGTCTGTCCAATTCCGCGCTGCGCAGGTCCGCGCTTTCCACGTCCGCGCTGCGCAGGTCCGCGCTGTTCAGTTCCGAGCTGTGCGGGTCCGTACTGGCACTATCTTTAGATGTACGCCTAAGGCGCCGTGGCGCTCGCCCAATCAGCCCGATCCGCCCTTCGCTTGGCCACGTTTCACTCGTCCGGGCCTGTGAGATGCCCGGATTGGACCTCCTTCAGGCTCGACGGCGGCAGTTACAGGTGCGCGTACAGATAGTGCCTGTAGGGCGGCGCTGCGACCTGGGAAAGACGAGCTCAGCGCTTGGGGTAACGCTTGCCGCCGGCACTGCCGCCGGGCGTGCGCTTGGTCTGCTCCTGGTCGATCTCTTCGCGCTCCGCGAGCAGCGTGTTGACCTCGCGTTGGAGCTGCTCGATGTCCTCGAAGCTCTGGTAGACACTGGCAAAGCGGATGTATGCGATGTGGTCGAGCTGGCGGAGCTTGTCCATCGACATCTCGCCGATCGTTCGCGACGGAACCTCCGACTGCCCACGTGCACGGAGCGCGGCCTCGATCTCCTCTGCGGCCTTCTGAGCAGCGTCCGGCGCCACCGGCCGGCGAGTCAGCGCTCGGGACAGGCCTGTGGCGAGCTTTTCGCGATCGAATTCCTCGCGCCGGCCGTCCGACTTCATAACCGTCAGACGCGCGGACTCGACGCGCTCGTACGTGGTGAAACGCGTCGCGCACAGGTTGCACTCACGTCGACGGCGAATTGCGGCATCGTCGATGTCGCGCGAGTCGACGACGCGTGTGTCACGTTCCCCACAGCTAGGGCAGCGCACGTACGGCATCCCTCCTTGCACCACTAGGGATAGTGGTGTCGACCAAATGTACCACTACATAGCACGCCAAACTCCCCAATGTGGCACCGTTCGATGGTGGAAGCGACCGTCATCATCGGGATAGTGCTCGGATTGGCGTTGGTTTGGGCCGCCCTCGGGGCATCATGTGGCTGCTCAGGCCCAAGGACGTCAAGGCAGGTGAGCTGATTCGGGTCGTTCCAGATTTGCTCCGGCTTCTTAAGGCCGTCATCACCGATCGCAACGCGCCGCTAGACGTGCGGTTGATCCTTGTTGGTTTGATTGCATGGATCGTGAGTCCGATCGACCTCATTCCTGAATTCATACCGGTCATCGGACCTCTCGACGACATCGTTGTGGCTGTTATTGCCCTGCGTTACACGCGGCGGCGGATGGGGCTCACGGCCGTACGCGAACACTGGAGTGGGACGGATGATGGCTTCGAACTCGTCGTCCGCGTCATCGGCCGAGAATGAACGAGATGATTCTCGATGCGCCGATCATTGTTGTCGCGATCGCCGTGCTACTTGTGCTGTGGATCACGGCGATCGCCATGCACCGTGTCGACGGCCGCGTGACCCTGCGCGGCTTGCGCAACGGCGCACTCATCGCGGCCGCACTGTTCGCGATCACCGTGGTCATCGTCACGCTCGTGTTCAACGGCAGAGCCGTATTCGTTGACAGACTCGATCTCGCCGGTGCATTTGAGCTGGGCATGCTCGTCGGTGCCGTCGTCGCCGTTGGCTACCTGTGGCTGGGCGCCGTCCTCATCGCCATCGGGCTGATCTTCAAGTCGAAGCCACAGTGGACGACACTCGGCGCATGGGCTGCCGTGCCGATAATCGTGATGGCCGGCGGCTTTGGCTACGCCTCGTACAAGTCCGTGAATTCCGACAGCGCGGCCGCCTCGAGCGCCAATGGCTCCCTGCATTTGGCGCTGAGTGGCGCTCAAACAGCTCGGGTCAGCGCCGATGGAGCCGCCACGTGCGCCAGGGACGCAGACGGGACGCTGACGATCTCGGCGGGCACCAGCGCGGATCCGCACCTGATCTCCACTGACGGGCGACTCATTTCCACGCAGATCGTCACGGCTGGAAATGGCGCCGCACCGGCGCTCCAATTGGAGATCGACGGGGTCGACACATCCGGAGTCACGGTTGCATCCGTCCTCGGCGCCAGCGCGCCCGCCGGCCAGCTGACACTCAGCGCACCCACCT
Source organism: Candidatus Limnocylindrales bacterium (assembly GCA_038320305.1). Taxonomy (GTDB): domain Bacteria; phylum Chloroflexota; class Limnocylindria; order Limnocylindrales; family CSP1-4; genus JALYGJ01. The sequence continues at coordinate 2,345 of JBBQEC010000191.1, forward strand.
GGACCGGCACGCTGGCCTGGTCCTGCAACCTATAGGCGGCGCTATTCGGGTAGGCGGCGCTTTTCGGGACTCGCGGTGTAAACGACGTTCTCGCCCTGGAGAACGATCGCCTCGTAACCGCGCTAGCCTGCCTTGCGCGCCTTGATCGCCTCGGTCAACTTGGGCACGATCTCGAACACATCACCCACCACGAACAGGTCCGCAAACTCCGCAATCGGCGCGTCCGCGTCGCGGTTGATGGCCACGATCGTGCCCGCGGTCTGGACGCCGACCTTGTGCTGGATCGCGCCACTGATGCCGCACGCCACGTACAGCGCCGGCTTGACGATCTTGCCCGTCTGGCCGATTTGCTGGCTATAGCCGATCCACCCCGCATCGACCACTGCGCGGGTGGCACCGACTGCCCCGCCCATCGCTTCGGCGAGGTCCTCGATCATGCGAAAGCCTTCCTGGCTGCCGACGCCGCGTCCGCCACCGACGATGATCCGAGCCTCTTCGATTGGCGCGGCAGCTCCGGCCTCCGCGACGGAATCGACGACCTTGACCGCGGGCAGCTCAGTTACGCCGTCGACGGTGACCGCCTGGACGGTGCCGGCAGACCCGGCAGGCTCGGCCGTAACGCTCGCGGCACGAACCACGACGATGCCGCGCGTGCCGTTGAATGTGGAGTGCGTCACGAGCTTGCCACCGAACGTGCTCATCTCGACGCGCGGCGCCGACTCGTGCCAATCGATCGCGGCACCGTTGTACAGAATGGGCAGGTCCGTCAGGCCGACCAATGCACCCGCGATGTCCTTGCCGTCGTTCGAAGCGCCCACGAGGACGAAGTCGGGCTTGTGTTGCGCGATCAGCGCAGCGACGCGTGGCGCGACGACGGCCGCAACCGGTCGATCGTTGAGTGCCGCATCGACGTCCGCGGCCAGGACCGTGGAAACGTACGTGGCAACTTCAGTGCCGGCGGCGGACGCGCCACTGCCGACGAGAACCGCGCTCGCGGTGCCACCAGAAGTCTCGGCAAGCTTGCGCGCGAGCGTGGCGAGTTCGAGGGTCAGCTTTGTTGGCGCGCCCTTGACGAGCTCGCCGATCGCCCAGATCGTGGCCATCAGATGAGCCTCCGCGACGTCAGGAAGTCGACGACCTGGGCGACTGCGATGTCTGCCGGTTCGCGCACAAACGTGGCGCCCGCGCGTTCCGGTGGCTTGCTCGCGTCCAGTGTCCTGGTCGTGGCGGCTCCGGTGCCAACGGCTGCCGCGTCGAGACCCAGGTCGGTCACTGTCCAGGTGTCGAGTGGCTTTGCTCGAGCCTGCATGATGCCGCGCAGCGCTGGATAACGCGGTGCGCCCAGGAGCTGCGTGCCCATGACCACGGCGGGCATCGGTGACTCGAGCACGTCATATCCGGCCGCGCTCAGGCGATGAATGCGCACGCCGTCGCCGGATGGCTCGATCTCCGAGGCGTACGACAGGTACGGCAGGTTCATGCGCACGGCGACCGCGGCGCCAACGACGCCGCCCTGTCCGTCTGACGTATCGGCGCCCACAAACGCAAGGTCGAACGAGACTTTGGCCAGGGCTGCCGCGAGGATCGCAACCGTCGCGCGCGTATCTGAGCCCCTGATGCCGTCGTCGTCGACGTGGATAGCCCGCGCGGCACCCATGGCCAGCGCCTTGCGCAGCGCCTCGGTGGCTCCCGCAGGCCCGACGGTCAACACACTGACCTCACCGCCATGAGCTTCCGTCAGCTTGAGTGCCTTCTCGAGCAGGTACTCGTCATTGCCGTTCGCTTCGAGCTGAACGGCGCGATCGGTCAGTAGGTCGCCGCCGAGCCTCTCGGTTCCGACGACGGGCACAGCCTTGAGCAGGACGACGATGTTCAAACAGGACCCTCCCTTGCTCAACGAAGGGTAGCGAAACAAGAAAAAACGGGGCCGGCGCTGGGCCGGCCCCGTTTGGCGCTGAAAGAGGGGCTATCAGCGCTCGAAGTTGACGCGCAGGTATGCCTTCAAAGGCACGTTGACGCCGTGGACGCGGTGGATTGCGACACCGCTCGTCAGCGCCGAGATGGCCATCGCCTGCCCGTAGCGGTTGTAGCCATAGAAGATGCCGACGTGGCTGACCTTGTGGCCGCGATGCGCCCAGACAACCAGGTCGCCCTTGCGCGGGTGATGGGTGACATGGCCATTCTCCTTGAGCCAGGCGTAGTAGCCACGCGCCCGCCGGTCGCCACCGATTAACTGTTCCAGGCCGTTTTCCTTGAACGTCCGAAATACCAGTCCCGAGCAGTCGAACCGGTCCATCCCAGTTGCGCCGAGCTTGTAAGGCTTATCGAGCTGATCCGTGGCGAACTGGAGCACGGCGGCAACTTCCGTCGGCGGCGGTGCGGCGGAGGCTGCAACCGGCGGAGCGGCTTGCAATTGGAACGCCGCCAGGAACATGGCGGCGACCACGGCGAAAAGGAGTGATGTGAGCTTTGACACGCGCTTCCCCTTTGTGCGGCTGGGGCCGCAGGTACGGACGGCTGTGACGGGTGGGCGATGCCGGACTGGGGCCCGGCATCGCCCTTGGCCTAGACCGTGTGGGGCGGACTGGCAGAGTCGAGCGAGAAGGTCAGGTCGCCACTCCATATGAGCGCCCCGGGCTTGCAGGACGCGACGAAATATCGCCTCA
>JBBQEC010000192.1:0-4916 GCA_038320305.1 Candidatus Limnocylindrales bacterium
CCAGAAGTTCACGCGCGATGGCGCCAGGCGAGGACAGCGCCGCTGCAGGTCGCGCACGAGCCGAGTCTGGAATGCGTCAACGGGCGGCGTCGGCGTGTGGCTGATCAGCAGCGGGCGGCCCCGTCCTCCCGCCAGCAGCTCGACGGTCGCGCACAGGCTGTCCGCCCCGCCGGAAAACAGCACGACAGCCTCGGGCCGCCCCACCATGTCGCGGTCGCCAGGGGCCAGCGCCAACGGGGCATCACGGTCGGCGAGCGGGCTGAACGTGAATCGCCAGTGGTCGTCGGTGGCGAACAGCAGAGCGTCCGTCAGCAGCGGCGTGATCGCCGGGTCGGACCAGAACGCGGGGTCGCGTACCGGGACCGCGAGGTGCAACTCGCGGCGCCAGTCGTCCCCGTACACGTCACGCTCGCCACCACGCGAGACCGCCTGGTCGGCAGCGAACGCACAGGTCGCAATCTGGATCAGGTCCGCGGCGCGTCCGCCGACGATCCCGAGCACGGTGTCGTCGAGGTTCTGCGCACGGAAGTTGACGGTGGGGGACGAGGAGCGCCAGTCGATGCGCTCACGGGTGAGCCCTGCGCCGCCAACACCCGGCGGCGCTGGCGCGCCGTCGCACAGCAGCAGGGCGCGGGTGGTCACAGGGCCTCGGAGCGGGCCAGCTCGGCGCGGAGCTTTCGCAGCGCGTACCCGACGAAGCCGGCCGTCTCCTGGTGATCGATCTGTCCCTTCGACTCCCAATTGTGCTTGCCGTACCAGCCGCCGGCAAACTCCTCCATGATCCGCGCGGACTCGCGGGCGTAGCGGTCGAGCCCGTCAGCGAACTCCTGGCTATCCCCAAGCGAAGCCAGGCCGGGGCTCGTGCCAGTACGATTCGAGAGTTCTCTTTCGACGAACGAGCTCAGGGTCGCGGCGAAGAAATCGCCAAAGAACACCTTCGCCATACGGCCGAAGCGCACGTCGCCGCCGTACTGACGCAGCGCGGCCTGCAGATCTTCAACGGAGGAACCAAAGAGCGACCGCCCGTGCTGTCCAATCGTCTCGCCCAGGGCGCGGCGCAGGGCGAGGGCCGCCAGCGTCGCGAAGTGGCCCGATTCTGGATGGGCGCCGACTTCGCGGCGGACCTGATCGCTGACCCGCGCGATGAACCCGAGGATCGGCTCGTCGGCCTTCGCCGCGATGCCGATCTCGGCGAGCGCGTCGGCGAAGTCAGGCCGACGCGCGGCAGTCACCAGCCGCGTCAGGATCCAGAAGCAGTGGACGAGTGACGGGTCGTTCGCAAGCGCGCGTAAGCGTTGCTCCGCCGCCAGCGCCGTCGCCTTGGCCACCGACGGCGCGTCCAGCGTCGGGGCGTCGAGCAGCGCGACGACCTGCCGCCAGCGTCGCGTCTTCGGGAGGCGCCCAGTCCTGATGTGCCCCATACGGTCCTGTCACTGCCTTCGATTCCACGCGCAGCGTCGCAGCGTGGAACGGCAATATCGCAGACTCGACTGACAACTGCCAGCCCGACTCAAAGTCTCCGGATAGTTGCATGACTGCGCGCATCTATGCACAATGGCTCACGTAGCTCACGATGGCCAAGAGTTGCGCGCTGACGTGCGAGAGGCGACGTCTGGCTTCGTGCTGAAGCGAGAGTTGCGGCTGACCAATGGGGGGATGACCGTAGTGGAGAGCGACTTCTTCGGGCAGCCGATCCTGAATTCTCCCTACGAGTATCCTGCGCGCCACTGGGAGCTTGACGATCAGGGGCAACCGACACAGAAGATTGTCGAGCAGCGCCGCACAGCCAAATTCATCACGCCGATCCCCAAGCCACGGAAGCGGAAGGGGCCGGCGCTGCAACCCCAACTGCTCTTTGACGAGCGTGTTGGGGTATCCACCGACGCCCAGGAGTACGCCTCAACGGCAGACACCATCAGGCGGCTGCGGCTACAGGTAGATCAGTGGCGGCAGATCCCGAATCCGAGTCAGTGGCGCGTGACGCCCGAGACTGCGCGGCTGCTCCAACATTGGCGCAGCCACCCGTTCAGCGGCATCCGCCCGTTCTTCTGCCAGATCGAGGCGGTAGAGACGGCGATCTGGCTGACTGAGGTGGCGCCCACGCTCGGAAAAGACGGCGAAGCGTTCATCGAGCATCTGAAGGACGCCAACAACGACGCCAACCCGGACCTTATGCGGCTGGCCTTGAAGCTGGCGACCGGCGCCGGCAAGACGACCGTGATGGCCATGCTGATCGCGTGGCAGACGGTGAACGCCGTGCGCCATCCTCAGAGCCGGCGCTTCACCCGTGGGTTCCTGGTCGTCGCGCCGGGCATCACCATCAAGGACCGGCTGCGCGTCCTCCAGCCGAACGATCCAGACAGCTACTTCGGCGGCAGCTCGAACCGCGAGTTGGTGCCCGGCGACATGCTGGACGACGTAAACCGGGCCAAGATCGTTATCACGAACTACCATGCCTTCAAGCTGCGCGAGCGCGTCGAGCTTTCCAAGGGCGGCCGGGCGCTGCTCCAGGGGCACGGCGACGCGCTCGACACGCTGGAGTCAGAAGGCCAGATGATTCAGCGGGTCATGCCCGACCTGATGGGCATGAAGAACATCATGGTCATCAACGACGAGGCGCACCATTGCTACCGTGAGAAGCCCGACCGTGGCGAAGGCGACCTGTCCGGCGACGACAAGCGCGAGGCCGACAAGAACAACGAGGCCGCCCGCATGTGGATCTCCGGCCTCGAAGTGGTCGGGCGGAAACTCGGGATCAGCCGGGTCATGGACCTGTCAGCGACACCATTCTTCCTGCGCGGCTCCGGCTACGCCGAGGGCACCCTGTTCCCCTGGACCATGAGTGACTTCTCGCTGATGGACGCCATCGAGTGCGGTATCGTGAAGCTGCCGCGCGTGCCCATCGCCGACAACCTCATCAAAGGCGATGAGATGCCCCGGTTCCGCGAACTCTGGAAGCACGTCGGGCCGAAGATGCCGAGGAAGGGGCGCGGTAAGTCGGGGGCGCTCGATCCGCTCAGCCTGCCGGTCGAGTTGCAGACGGCGCTGGAAGCGCTCTACGGCCACTACCGTCAGACGTTCGACCTGTGGCAGGCGGCCGGTATCAAGGTGCCGCCCTGCTTCATCGTCGTGTGCAACAACACGGCGACCTCGAAGCTGGTCTACGACTACATCTCGGGCTTCCGCCGCGAGAATGAAGACGGGACCAGCACGCCGGAGAACGGTCGGCTGGAGTTGTTCCGGAACTTCGACGAGTACGGTAACCCCCTGGCCCGGCCCAACACCCTGCTGATCGACAGCCAGCAACTCGAATCCGGCGAGGCGCTGGACGACAACTTCCGCAGCATGGCCAGCGACGAGATCGAGCGATTCCGACGCGAGATCATCGAGCGTGGGGGCAAGGCGGCCGAGGAGCTACGACAGGGCCGCGACATGGCCGACGCGACGCTGCTCCGCGAAGTCATGAACACCGTGGGCAAGCAGGGCCAACTGGGCGAGCAGATCCGCTGCGTCGTTTCGGTGTCCATGCTGACCGAGGGGTGGGACGCGAACAACGTGACCCACGTGCTGGGCGTGCGGGCGTTCGGCACGCAGTTGCTGTGCGAGCAGGTGATCGGCCGGGCGCTCCGCCGGCAGTCGTACGATCTCAACCCAGATACAGGGTTGTTCAACGTCGAGTATGCGGACGTGCTGGGTGTGCCGTTCGACTTCAACGCCAAGCCGGTGGTGGCCCCGCCCCAGCGGCCCCGCGAGACCATCCAGGTCCGGGCGATGCGGCCCGAGCGCGATCACCTGGAGATCCAGTTCCCGCGCGTGCAGGGCTACCGTGTGGAACTACCGGAAGATCGGCTGACCGCCCAGTTCAACGCCGACTCGGTGCTGGAGTTGACCCCGGATCTCGTTGGCCCGTCGGTCACGAGGCAGTCCGGCATCATCGGCGAGAACATCGACCTGAGCCTGGAGCACCTGGGCGACATGCGGCACTCGACGCTGCTGCTGCACCTTACCAAGCGGCTGCTCTATACGAAGTGGCGCGACCCTGGCGAGGAGCCGAAACTGTACCTGTTCGGGCAACTCAAGCGGATCGCGAAGGAGTGGCTCGATACCTGCCTGGTCTGCAAGGGCGGCACCTACTCGGCCCAGTTGATGTACCAGGAGCTCGCGGACATCGCCTGCGAGCGCATCACGGCCGGCATCACCAGGGCGCTCGTCGGCGAGCAGCCGATCAAGGTGATGCTGGACCCGTACAACCCGACCGGCTCGACCCTCCACGTCAACTTCACGACGTCGAAGCTGGACCGATGGGAGACTTCGCCTGAACGCTGTCACCTGAACTGGGTCATCCTGGACAGCGACTGGGAGGCCGAGTTCTGCCGCGCGGTCGAGTCTCACCCGCGCGTGCGGGCCTACGTCAAGAACCACAACCTCGGCTTCGAGGTCCCCTATCGTTACGGCTCCGAATCCCGACGGTATCTCCCCGACTTCATTGTGCTGGTGGACGACGGCCACGGCGATGACGATCTGCTGCACCTCGTCGTGGAGATCAAAGGCTACCGCCGCGAGGACGCCAAGGAGAAGAAATCGACGATGGAGAGGTACTGGGTGCCCGGCGTGAACAACTCGGAGCAGTACGGTCGCTGGGCCTTCGCCGAGTTCACCGAGGTCTATCAGATCGAGGCCGACTTCGCGGCGACGGTCAAGGGCGCCGTGGACGCCATGCTCGATGCTGCTGCCGCTAGTCCGGTAAGGAGTTAGGACACCGATGTTCGATACAACCAAGGACGATCTGAAGGCCATCCTCCGCAAAGTCGAGCGGGGTGAACTACAGTTGCCGGACTTTCAGCGTGACTACGTCTGGGGCGACGACGACGTTCGCAGCCTGATCGCGTCGATTGCGCGTGGCTTTCCCGTGGGCG
>JBBQEC010000193.1:0-4905 GCA_038320305.1 Candidatus Limnocylindrales bacterium
CCGCGAGAGCATGACTGACACACTGCCGCAGCTCCGCGAAGACGTAGCTCCCGACCTGCAGGTTGAGCGACTGCTCGAGACGCAGACGCCGCAGCGGCCCATGTCGACGGCCACGTTCACGATCGAGGTCGACGGCACGCAGTTCACGGGCCACGAGGGTCAGACGATCCTCGAGATCTGCCGCGACCACGGCATCGACGTTCCCACGCTGTGCTACGAGCCCAAGCTGCCCGGCTTTGGCGCGTGTCGCATGTGCGTCGTCGACGTCGAGGGCGAGGACACGCCACCCATCAGCTGTTCGCGCGCGGCCGAGCAAGGAATGGTCGTCCAGACGCAGACTGCTCGCCTGCGCGAGATCCGCAAGACGAACCTGGAGCTGATCTTCAGCGACCACCACGCGTACTGCCTGCCGCCGTGCCAGAATAAATGTCCCAGCCACATCGACATCCCGGGCTTCCTGAAGGCCAACACTGAGGGCAACTTCATCGAGTCGGCGCGCATCTTCAAGCGCACCATCCCGTTCCCGAGCGTGCTCGGCCGCGTCTGTCCAGCGCCATGCGAGGAGCACTGCCGGCGCGACGAGGTCGAGGAAGCAATCGCGATCCGCGACTCGCATCGTTACGCCGGCGATCAGGTTCTCAAGATCTCGGCCTCTACGGGTGCGCCGGCACCCGTCCCGTTCACCGTCCAGCCCCCGACGGGCAAGCGCGTGGCCGTGATCGGCTCCGGTCCAGCAGGCATGGCCGCGGCGTATTACCTGCTCATCGCCGGACATGACGTGACCGTCTACGAGCGCGACCCGGCGCCGGGCGGAATGCTGCGCTACGGCATCCCACAATACCGCCTTCCCAAGGTCGAGGTGCTCGAGGCCGAATACGACTCAATAACCCAACTCGGCGGCAAGGTCGTGTGCAGCATGGAGCTGGGCAAGGACTACACGCTCGACGACCTCCAGAACCAGGGCTTCGACGCCGTCTGCGTGGCCATCGGTTGCTACGAGACGAACAAGCTGGGCGTCCCCGGCGAGGAAGCGGACGGCGTTCTCGACGGCCTTGAGTACCTGCGCATCGCGACGCTCGGTCTGCCGTACCCCGGCCACGCGGGCAAGCGCGTCGTGGTCATCGGTGGTGGCTTCACGTCGATGGACTGCACGCGCACGTCGGTCCGCCAGGGCGCGTCGGAAGTGACGCTTGTCTATCGCCGCGACATGAAGGACATGCCCGCTGCAAACGAGGTCCACGAGGCGATCGAGGAAGGCGCGCGGGCAATCTTCCAGGCGGCGCCGACGCGCGTCGTCACGAACAAGGACAACAAGGTCACGGGCGTCGAGTTCCAGCGCATGGCGATGGGGGCACCCGATGCATCGGGTCGCCGCCGGCCAGAGCCGGTCCAGGGCACGGAGTTTGTGATCGAGTGCGATCGCGTTCTGCTTGCGATCGGCCAGGGCCCACAGCTCGATTGGCTGAGCCACGGCTCCGACGGGGTCGAGGCGACCAAGAACCGCCGTCTGGCGGCCGATGCGGTCACGTTCACGACGGGTCGGCCCGGCGTCTTTGGAACCGGCGACGTTCGCGTCGGGGCCGCGACCGTCGTCCAGGCCGTCGCGGAGGGGCGGCGCTCGGCATATGCCATCGACGCTTTCCTCAAAGGCCAGGATCTGGAAGCGCTGAAGACGCGCCAGACGCTGGCCGAGCCCCAGCCCGAGTTCCTGAACATCGTGCCCTACACGGGCGAGATGAAGGAGCCGCGATACAGGCTCAAGGCGATGCCTGCCGAGGTGCGCAACAAGAGCTATGTCGAGTACGAGATCCCCTACAGCCAGACAGAGGCGATGGCCGAGTCGAAGCGCTGCCTGCAGTGCACGTGCGAGGCGATCGGCTACTGCGACCTGAGGCGCCAGGGCATCGAGTACGGCAACACGCTGGTCACGCTCGAGCCAGAGCGGACGGGTTTCTCGCATCGCAGCGTCACAGAGAACCGCTTCACGGGCACCAACCACGACTACGTCCGCGATGACAGCCACGCGTTCATCCTGCGCGAGCCGTCACGCTGCATCGACTGCGGCCGTTGCGCAAACGTGTGCAAAGAGGTCGTCGGCGCTGCGTGCTACGACTTCATGCGCACCGGCTTCGACACGCTCGGGACCACGCCGCTTGACATGAGCCTGAACACGACGCCATGCGTTTCGTGTGGCCGCTGCGCGGAAACGTGCCCCACGGGCGCGCTCATGCCCAAGCCGCGCGTGCTCGAGAAGTACGACGTTGATGAGAGTCGCTGCATCCTGTGCGGCATCTGCGTCGATGCCTGCCCATACGACGCGCTGCGCTGTGGTCCCGATTACGAGCTCGCGCATGAGACGCGAGGCATGCCGAACATCGACCTGCTCGCGACGAGCTCGATCGACCGCGACACGGAGATCAGCTTCATCGAGCGCGAGCGCGACTGGGCCGTCCGCGCATCTGAGCAGGGCCGCTTGCTCGACGCCGGCCGGATGTTGCCGGTGCTGCCCGCCAACGTGGCCGGTAACGGCCATAGCTCCAACGGCCACGGTGGCAGTTCCAACAACGGCAACGGCCAGCACGCGCACTGATGACGCCGGGAGCCGTGTTCGCGGATCTGGCGCTGCCGCCGACCATCCCGATCCTCAACTGGCCATGGGATGACCTGCTCTTCCTGATCCTCGCCGGAGTCATGCTCGGCTGCGCGCTGTTCGTAGTGCTCGGCCGGAACATCGTCCGTTCGGGCCTGGCGATGATGGGCTGCTTCGCGGCGCTGGCCGGTATCTACGCCCTGGCCGGGGCCGCGATCGTGGCCGCGAGCGAGGTGCTGGTTTACATCGGCGCGATCAGCATCCTGATCCTCTTTGCGATCATGCTCACTCAGACCAAGTCCGGGCCGACCGAGCTCGTTTTCCATCGCCAGGCCTGGGCGGGCGCACTCGCTGCGATTGGTTTTGCCGCGTTGTTCCTCATTTCGATCTCGACCACGCAGTGGCCTCTCGACGGCAGCGACCGACTGGTCGCGTCGACAAACGCCATCGCCGAGCTTCTCTTCCAGGACTCGCTCTACATCTTTTCCCTGCAGGTCGTGGCGGTGTTGCTGACCGCGGCGGTTATCGGAGGGGTGTTCCTGGCGAAACGCGAAATTTCAGCGGATCCCGGTGAGCGTGAAACGGCGACGCTGGAGCGATTGCGCTCGCCGATTGACGTCGGCGCGACTGCCCCGGTCGCTGCCGCCACGGGCGCCACGAACGTCGCTGCCGCCACGGACACCACGGGCGTCGCGGGCGCCACGGGCGTCGCGGGCGCGACCACGGCGGAGGGCGCGTGAGCCACTCCCTGGACGCCTATCTCGTGCTTTCCGGGCTGCTCTTCTCGATCGGCGTCTTCGGCTTCCTGGCCCGTCGCAACGCCATCGCCATGCTCATGTCGATCGAGCTCATGCTCAACGCCGTCAACCTCTCGGCGATCGCGTTCGGCGCCTTCACGCCGTCACTGCAGGCGCACGCCGCGATCATTGTGCTGCTGGTCATGTCCGTGGCCGCCGCGGAAGCAACCGTAGGCCTGGCCATCGTCATCGCCATCTACCGCAACCGCCGCACGCCGCTGGTCGACGAATACGCCAGCATGCGCGATTAGTCGGACGCGTCGCACATGACCACCAACGAGCTCCTCGTAGCGCTGCTGCTCGTGTTGCCGATGGCAGGCTTCCTGGTGTCCGCCCTGATCGGTCGTCGTCTTTACAAACGAGCGTGGATCGTCGCCGTGCCGGTGATGATCGTCACTTGGCTGATTGCCATGTACATCGTCTACCAGGCGCTGTTCCTGGGGACATTCGGCGAGCACGGGCTCCACTTCGCGATCTACAAGTGGATCCCTGCTGGCGCTTTCGAGGTCTTCTTCAACCTCGCCGTCGACAACCTGACTGCTGTGCTACTCATCGTCGTCACGACGGTCGGCATGCTCGTTCACGTCTATTCGATCGGCTACATGAGTCACGATGCCAGCCGCTGGCGCTTCTTCGCGTACCTGAACCTGTTCATGTTCAGCATGTTGCTGCTCGTCCTGGCGGACAACTTCGTGCTCCTCTTCGCGGCTTGGGAGCTGGTCGGCCTGTCGAGCTATCTACTCATCGGCTTCTGGTTCAACCGCCGCTCGGCGGCGCTGGCCGCCAAGAAGGCGTTCCTTGTCAACCGCGTCGGTGATTTTGGATTCGCCTTGGGCATTGCCGCGGTCTGGACGACCGTGGGCACCTTCAACTTCACGACCACGGACGTCGGACCAGGCGCCTTTCAGCTTCTGCCGCAGGCCCTGCAGACCGGTGCGATCCAGCCTTGGATGATGGCCGGCATCGCGCTGCTGCTGTTCTGCGGCGCGGTCGGCAAGAGCGCCCAGTTTCCGCTTCACGTCTGGCTTCCAGACGCAATGGAGGGCCCGACGCCAGTCAGTGCCCTGATACACGCGGCGACGATGGTCAACGCGGGTGTCTACTTCATTGCTCGCGCCAATCCCATCTTCGCCCAGGCCCCTCAGGCGATGACTCTCATCGCCGCCGTCGGCATCTTCACCGCAATCCTGGCTGCCTCGATCGCGTTCACTCAACGCGACATCAAGCGCGTTCTGGCGTATTCGACGCTGAGCCAGCTGGGCTACATGTTTGCTGGCCTGGGCGTGGGCGCCTTTGTCGCCGCGATATTCCATCTGATAGCCCATGGGTTCTTCAAGGGCTTGCTCTTCCTGGGCTCCGGCTCGGTCATCCATGCGGTCCATGACGAGCAGGACATGAACAAGATGGGCGCGCTGTGGCGCAAGATCCCGATCACGCACTGGACGATGCTGATCGGCGCGATCGCCATAGCCGGCATCCCGCCTCTTGCCGGCTTCTGGAGCAAGGACGAGATCCTTG
>JBBQEC010000194.1:0-4862 GCA_038320305.1 Candidatus Limnocylindrales bacterium
CTACGTGATCACGTCGTTCGTGTCCGGCCAGACGCTGACATTCCCGCTATGGGTCTATGGCGCCTCGCGCCTGGGCATGCCTCCTGAGGTCAACGTGCTTGGCACGCTCATCTTCGTCCTCGCGTTTCTTGCGATCGTGGCCCAGATCCTGTGGTCCCGTCGCAGCGCGCGTCGCGATCGGCTGATGTCGGCCGCGCCGCCCGAGTTTGCGCCCGCCATCAGGCCGTAGGTACGCGCCGCAGCGCGGCCCCGTTGTGCCCTCCGCGCCGTCCGCGGCGGCTGACGGCACGTCCGCGATAGTTCCACTCAAACAACATCATCGCTGGGATCTACTAGTTCATCCCGCGGAGTCGGCGGAAACGCTCGACCGACCTCTGTTCCGGCCAGCCACGCGGTGATTCGGCCGAGCTGTCTGGGTTCGATGAAGTAGATGACGGTGCGGCCGTCGACGAAGCCCTTGTGCACCGAGATGAGACCCGCCATGCGCAGCAGGCGCAGTTGCCGGGAAGTCGCCGGCCGGCTGCGGCTGATCTCCCTCGCAATCTTGGATGGTTTCAGGCCCATGGACGGCCGACCCGCCTCGAGGGCGAGCAGCGCAATGATCGCGCGCCGCGTAGGGTCGGCAAGAAGCTCGATTCCGGCACCATTGCGCTTGGGCATTTCGGCCCGAATGATCGGCACCGACACTTAGCAACTGCTTATCCACGCCCCCGCAAAGCAAAACCCCGAGTTGTCGGCGGTAATTCCGCTTGGTTGGAACTATCGCGTACCCGGCCTTCCAGACAGGGCGGGAGCCGCGCGGCGAAGAAAAGCGAGATTCAGGCTGCGATCTCGGCGGCGAAGTCGCGGAAGGCGGAGATGTAGTTGTCGATCTCTTCGTCAGTGTGCTGGACGGACAGCGTCCACTGGTCGTCCGGCCCTGGCGGCAACAGGACGCCGCGGTTGACGAGGTAGAAGAACGACGCCGCCCACAGCTCCGAATCGAGGCCGGTGAAGTCGCGGTAGTTGGTCACGCGCCCCGGCGTGAACATCACGCAGCCCTTGGGCCCAACGTTGACTGCGTAGCCCGGTAGCCCGAACTCATCGATCACCTGCTGGCTGGCCGCGCTCAGTCGGTCGCCCATCGCCTTGAGCTTCGGATAGACGTCGCGCGTCAGGATCCGCGTCAGGACTGTGACACCGGCCGCCATGGCCAGCGGATTGCCGTTGTACGTGCCCAGGTGCGCAACCCGAGTTGCGCCGCCAGGGATCGTGGTGTGGGCGAGAGCAGTGCCTCCGGCACCGCCAAGGCGTGACTCGGGCAGCTTCTCGATCACGCCCATGACTTCGCCACGGCCGCCGAACGCGCCAACGGGCACGCCGCCACCGATCGACTTGGCCAGGCAGAACAGATCCGGCTTGACGCCGAACCACTCGGTCGCGCCGCCATAGGCGATGACGACACCGGTCTTGACCTCGTCAAAAATGAGCATCGCCCCGTGTGCCGTGGCCAGCTCTCGGACGCGTTCCAGGAAGCCCGGGAGTGGCGGCACGACGCCGATGTTGAACTGCACGGGCTCGATGATGATGGCCGCGATCTCGCCACTGTGGCGCTCGAGGATCTGTTCCAGCGCCTCGGGGTTGTTGAACGGTGCGACGACCGTCTCCTCAATGCGAGATCGCGGCAAACCGGCCGAGGCAGGCACCGTCGCAGGCGCATCGATCGGCCCGATGAACTCGCGCGGTGGCTGGATCGAGACGAGCACGTCGTCGTGGTGGCCGTGGTATCCGCCCTCGAACTTGAGGATCTTCTCGCGGCCCGTGAAGCCACGGGCAACACGAATGGCGTCCATGGTCGCCTCTGTGCCCGAGTTCGAGAAGCGCACGAGATCGCAGCCGAAACGGCGCTTGATCTCCTCGGCCATGAGGATGCTGTCCTCGACCGGAAATGTGTAGCACGTGCCGTTGGCCACGCGATGCGAAAGAACATCCGCCAGCACAGGATGCGAGTGGCCCGCGGCGAGCACGCCGAAGGCCATATCAAAGTCGACGTACTCGTTGCGATCAACGTCGCGGATGCGCGAGCCCTGGGCATCGACCATGAACAGCGGATACGGATCGTACGACTGGAACGAGCTCGCGACGCCGAGCGGCATCGATTGTTTCGCGCGCTCGTGAAGTGCCGCGGACGTTGGCGTACGGCGGCGGTACTCGGCCTCCTCGCGTGCCAGGATCGAGCTCACGCGCTCGCGTGGCAGGGCCGGGGCCGGAGCGGCTGGCGTTGTCATGTGGGTCGGTGCCTCCCAGGCTCCATCTCGGTCATTGCGTGGTGGATTCCGTATTTGTCGAGCAGCGCGAGATAGGGATCAGGATCGAATGACTCGGGGGCCTTGATGCCCGAGCCGTGCCACTGCCCGTTGGCGAGCAGCTCCATTGCGATGACAGGATTGAAACCGGTTTGCCAGGCGACGGCCCCAAGGCCGAGCTCGCGCCAGCAGGCCTGCGCATCGGTCATCTGGTAGAGGTAGACCTCGCGCGACTGACCGTCCTTGCGCCCGATAACCCAGGTTCCGACTATCGCTCGACCGGTCATCTGGTCGCCCACCTTGGCCGGATCGGGCGTGATTGCTGCGAGCACGTCCCGAGGCGCGACATCGACGCCCTTGACGCGCACCTTGTCGGTGCGATCCATGCCCAGCGCGTGAATGGTCTTGAGCTTGTCGATGAAGTCGGAGCCGAGCGCGTACTTGAATGTGGCTTTGCGCGGTGCTCCGCCGGGCAGAAAGCGTGGCACGAGAAGAACTTCCTCGTGCTCGACGTTGACGCACTCGACCTCGCCGATGCCCTCGGGAAAGGGGAACATCTCCGGTGCGCTGAATGGCTCAGTGGTGAACCACGCGCCATCCTGCCAGATTATCGGGGGGTTAAGGCACTCTTCGATGGTCGTCCAGATCGAAAACACAGGGGCGAAGGCGTAGCCGGGGATTGCCAGGTCGCCACCGTCCCGGATGTGGACCTCGTCGACCGCGCCGTCGTCGAACAGATGCTTGACGGCGTGCGCGGCAAAGACGTCGGTCAGCCCAGGATCCATGCCCATGCCCAGGAGCGCGAGCCGGCCGGCCGATTCCCACTCCTGCGAGCGCTCGAACTGCTCGTCGCCAAGCTTCAGCCCGGGCTTGTTGAACGGGTCGTCCGGATGAGGCTTGGACAGGCTCGTGGCCATGTCCATGTAGTTGGCACCAGCCATCAGCGCGCCCTCGAAGATGGGCATGACGAACTGCGGATCGACTGCATTCATGACCAGGTCGATGTTGTGGTCCTTGGCGACGTGCGCGACACGCTCCGCTGACGAGGCGTCGATCTGGTGCGCCTCGTACTTGCCGCCGTGATTGATCGAGTCGACGACGTACTGCGCGCGGGCCATGTCGTAGTCCGTCACGAGCATGTACTCGAGCCAGTCTCGATCCGCGGCGACCTTGGCGATCGCCTCGCCGACGGTGCCCGCACCGACAAGCAGGACGCGCATCAGGCGATCCTCGCGACGTCGGCCATCAGCTGATCTTGGCCATGACATGCTTGATGATCGTGTAGTCCTCGATCGAGTATGTGCTCATGTCCTTGCCGTAACCAGACTGGCCGAAGCCGCCGTGGGGCATCTCCGATGCGATCGTCAGGTGGTCGTTGATCCAGACCGTGCCGTACCGCAAGCGGCGTGCCGCGTTGAGTGCGCGCTTGATGTCGCGCGTCCAGACCGACGACGCGAGGCCGTAGGGCACGCCGTTGGCCCAGCGGATCGCTTCCTCGTCATCAGCGAAGCGTTGGACCGTGACAACCGGGCCGAAGACCTCCTGCTGGATGATCTCCGCGTCCTGACTGATGTCGGTGACGACGGTCGGGTCGTAGAAGAAGCCGCGACCGCCGCCATGGCCGTTGGCACTGCCGCCAACCACGACGCTCGCACCGTAGCCCCGCGCACGATCGACGTAGCCCGCGACCCGCTCACGCTGAGCGGCGTTAACGAGCGGACCCATGTCGAGATCCTCGGCGTCGGCCGGATTGCCGACCTTGACGGCTCGCACGGCGGGCACGAGCTCGGCAAGCAGGTTGTCGTAGACCTTGGCGCTGGCGATGATCCGCGTCGCGGCCGTGCAGTCCTGGCCGCTGTTGAAGAAGCCGGCCATCTTCACGGCTTCGGCCACGGCCGTGAGGTCGGCATCGTCGAAGACCACGACCGGCGCCTTGCCGCCCAGCTCGAGATGCAGACGCTTGACGGTCTGGGCCGCGGCTGCGGCGATCGCCTTGCCCGTGGCGGTGTCGCCCGTGAGCGAGACCATGTCGACGCCCGGATGCGTCACGAGCCGCTGACCGACCGTGCGGCCGGGACCAGTGATCACGTTGAGCACGCCCTTCGGGAAAACGTCCGCGGCAATCTCGCCCAGCGCGAGGGCGGTCAGCGGCGTGGCCGATGCCGGCTTGAGCACCACCGTGTTGCCCGCGGCCAATGCCGGACCCATCTTCCAGATCGCCATCATCAACGGGTAGTTCCACGGCGCGACCTGGCCGATGACGCCGACCGGCTCGCGCCGGACCATGCTCGTCCAGCCCTTTGTGTATTCGCCCGACGCCTTGCCCTCGATCACGCGCGCCGCGCCCGCAAAGAAGCGCAGGTTGTCGATGCTGAACTCGAGGTCGAAGTCGGCCACGCTCTTGGGCTTGCCCACGTTCCGCGACTCGAGCTGCGACAGCTCGGCGGCGTTGTCCTCGATCTTCTGCGCGAAACGCCAGAGCAGTGCGCTGCGTTCGCCGGGCGTCGTCTGTGACCAATCCTCGAACGCCGCGCGGGCCGCATCGACCGCCCGATCGACGTCTGCTTCAGTGCCTTT
>JBBQEC010000195.1:0-4822 GCA_038320305.1 Candidatus Limnocylindrales bacterium
CGCGCGGCGGCTCGATCTTTGCGCGCCTCGTGTTGAACCTGTCGCCCCATGACCTGACCGGCGGTTTCAAGGCCTGGCGGCGCGACACCCTTGCCGCACTGCCGTGGGAAAGCTTCCACTCGGGTGGCTATGTCTTCCAGATCGAGACCACATTTCGCGCATCGCGCGCTGGGGCGCGCATCCGGGAGGTGCCGATCGTCTTCGTCGACCGCCTCCTGGGCTCGAGCAAGATGTCGCGCCGAATCATCGTCGAGGCGTTGGCCGTCGTCGTGCGGCTGCGCTGGGAAGAGCTGCGCGGCCGGCTGCGCCGCAGCCGCTGATGCGTCTCGAGCCGGCTGCGCCGCCTCCCGCGCCAAGTCCCTCGCGCGTCGTCATCGATGCACGGCCAATGCAGGAGCCTGAGCGCTCGCCGCTCACGGCCTGGTACTTGACGCAGCTGCTTGGCGCCTTTGCCGCGGCCCCACTCGAAGGAGAGTCCTTCGTCGTCGTGTCGCGTTCGTTGCGCAACGATCCCTCGATTGAGCTCGTTCAGGCGGGTCTGCCAGTCGTTGCGTCGCGGCGCATTCCGCCCACCTCGCGGGCGCTGCGCTCGGCAGGAATGACGCTCGACTCATTCCTGCTCCGTGCAGCCGAGCTCGGCGCCCGCGGCGAAAGCCCAACGATCTTTCACATGGCCGGCGGGGCCGTGCCACTTGCGTCGGGTATGTCGGTCGTGGCCACACTGCTCGATCTGGCGCCGTGGGAGTTACCCGAGACATACGCGGCCAGTCGGGCGTCGCGCTTCGGACATCGGCTGCGGGAGCGCGTCCTCCATGACGCGGCACGGGTGATCGTCTGCTCGCACGCCGTCGGCGAGAGCGCGCGCCGCCGCCTGCATCTGGCCCAGGATCGGATCTCTGTCATTCCTCTCGCCGTGGACGCCGATTTCGTGGCGGCGGCGCACGACAGCGTCCGAATGGCCGCAGACCGTGATCGTCTGGGATTGCCCCCGCGCTACATGGCCTTTGCCGGACGATATGACGCGCGCAAGGACATGCGCACGCTGCTGACGGCCCTTACTCAGCTCAAGTCACGCGAGACACCCGAGCTCGTTGTGGCACTCGATCTGGCCTTTCCAGACGACCACGCACGCGTTGCCCGCGCCGTCGCGTCCGCCGGAATTGCCAGGAGTGTCTTGATCGTGGCCACGACCGGCGCTCGCCAGCGTGCGGCTGTGATCGCTGGCGCCGAGGCATTCGTCTACCCGGCGCTCAGCGAGGCGACGGCGCTGCCGGTCATCGAGGCGCTTGCCCTGGGCGTGCCGGTCATCTCGTCAAGGACTGGCGCTCTACCAGAGACCGTTGGCAGCGCCGGCATCGTCGTCGAGCCACGCGACCCGGCGCGCATGGCCTCCGCGCTCGAGGCCATCTGGGCTGCTGGTCCGTTGGCCCGGCAGCTGCGCGACCACGCCGCGCGGCGCGCCGGGTCGCCCCAGCGGACGTGGCAGGACGTCGCCCGAGAGACGCGCGTGGCGTATGCGCAGGCGGGACAGTCGATCGCTCGAGATGACGGTCAGGACACCCCCGTCCGCAGCGGGTTCCGCCGGTTCACGTTACCCTGAACGGCCCTTGACGGTGCACGCTGATGACCGCAGTGCCCCGGGGGTCTCGAAGCAAACGAAACCGATCACACGACGGCAGGCAACTCCAGGAGACATCGTGGATTACGAACGAAAACCGGACTCGGAAGTCGGCGATCTGCCGAACAGGTCCGAGGCGTCGGCTACGACCGACGATGCCGCGACCGCGGCGCA
Organism: Candidatus Limnocylindrales bacterium; assembly: GCA_038320305.1. Classification (GTDB taxonomy): domain Bacteria; phylum Chloroflexota; class Limnocylindria; order Limnocylindrales; family CSP1-4; genus JALYGJ01. The sequence continues at coordinate 1,793 of JBBQEC010000195.1, forward strand.
GGAGTCCGATCAGGGCGCACAGACAGAGGCCGCGGACGTCACCCCGGCCACCGAGGCGACCGTCGAGGACGGACACGAGTTGGCAACTTACACGGGTTTTGGCACAGACGCAGACGTGATGGATGACTCCTTTGCGTCGGGTCCCAATCAGCCCGAATGGCCGGCGGCAGATCTCGCGCTGAGCGATGAGCCACTGGACGTGGGCGATGACAGCGACGCTCCGATCGTTACGGATGTGGCACCCGCTGCAAACTCGGCGGTCGACGCCCACATTCGGGCGGACAACGTCAGCATCAGTCAGGGCGGCGTCCAGTCGGTCGAAGCCACGACGGTCTCGATCAGCCAGGGCGGTGCCGGCCAGGTGCGTGCCGACGAGATGACCATCGAGCAGGGCGGAGTGGGCCTCGCCCGCGTCAAGATCCTCAAGCTCGGCAACGGCGCCTTTGCGTTCGCGGTCGTTGCAGATGAAGCCACGGTCGAGGAGGGATCGAACACCCTCCTGTTGGTTTCGCGCACGGTCAACGGCCAGGTTCGAGCCGCTGTCGATTGGCGAGCGGCCGTCGCCTTCGGCGCTGGATTCGGCCTCGTTATCTCGATACTGCGACGCCTCCGATGACTGTTCGCACGCGCCGACCGGAAAAGATCGGCATAAGAGCCCGTCTCGGCGGCATGGTTGAGACCGAGGAGCGTCAACAGGCGCTGCTCACCGTGCTGTTCATCGGCACGATCGTGATCGTGGCAATCATCCTGATCGGAGCCCTAAGTCTGGGCTGGTACAACGACAACCTGCGCCCCGTCGGCAAGGTTGGCTCGCAGGAGATCGCGCCACAGATGCTGCGCGACAAGACCAGTCTCGAGCGGTGGCGCATCGCGCGCGACGAAAATTTGATCACGCAAGCGCAGATCGCGGGCACGCTCGATTCCGCAACGGCTAACAGCAAGACGACCGCGCTCGACTCGCAGAGTTCGAACCTGGCCACGACCGCGCTCGACTCACTCGTCGATGACATCTACCAGTCTCAGCTGGCGCCGGCCAACGGCGTCAACATCACTGACGCAGATATCGATGCGCGTTTCCAGAAGGAGATCTCGGATCCGGAGCAGCGCCACGTCTACGCCGTTGCAATCGAGCCGCAGGCCGCGGACGCTACCAACGGTCCCACGACGGCCGAGCGCCAGACTGCGCTCGACCAGGCCAACCTCGCGCTGGCTGATCTCAACGCCGGCAAGGACTTTGCCGAAGTGGCCAGGACCTACGGCACTGACGCAAAGTCACAGGCTGGTGGCGATCTGGGCGAACAGACGCAGCTCACTATCTCCGACGACGCGTTCGGCACCCAGCTCTTCAATATGCAACAGGGCGGCACGACGCAGGTCGTGCTCGGCGGTGACGGCATTTACCGCATCGGCCACGTCACGGAGATCACGCCGGGCGCAGTCAATGAGAAGCTCAAGAGCGACCTGCTCGACAACGTGTCGGAGCAGAGCGTGCGCCAGCTGCTCGGCTTCCAAATCGGGGCAGAGAACCTGCAGGCCAAGATCACCAACGATGCGCTGGCGCAGACGCCCGAGCAGGTCAAGCTGGCCGTCATCTACATCGAAGGACTCTCCAGCGGCGATGCGAACACTGCGGACGGCGAGATCGACTACAGCGAGATCGTCTTCGCGCCCGGCAACAATCTCGACACGGCGCCGGATCTGCCCGCCGATGATCCCGCCTGGGCCGCGGCCAAGACAGAGGCCGACGCCGTCTTTGCCCAGCTCCAGGCAATCACGGACGTTACTGAGCGCACCACCAAGTTCACGGATATCGCGACGACAAATAGCGACGACCCGACCTCACAGGCTGGCGGCGCCGTGGGTTTCGTCACGCGCGACATTCCGCCAACGGCGGTATCTGACGCGCTCTGGAATGGCACGTTCACGAAGGGCGATGTGATTGGCTCGATCAAGGGTGATGCCGGCTATTACGTGCTCATGTTCAACGAGCGGCGCGCCTCACCAGAGGATCGCGTCAAGCAGGTCCAGGACGCGTTGGCTCAGCCAAACGCGGATTTCAACGCGCTGGCCAAGCAGTTCTCCGACGGTCCCGAAGCAGCCGATGGCGGCGAGATCGGCTGGCTGACCAAGGACAGCTTGAGCGCGGACATCTCGGACAAGATCTGGGCATTGGCGGTAGGTGGCGTGAGCGATCCACTCGAGCTGGGCGGCCAGGGCCAGTACTTCATCAAGGTCGAGGACAAGGCGACTCGTCCGCTCGATCCAAATCAACAGGCAACCACGCGTCAGAATGCGTTCACGGACTGGTATAAGTCGCTGCGCGATCAGGCCGTCACGGACGGCACGATCACGACAGTCACGCCGCTCAGCTCTGCCGACGCCACCACCGGCGGTGGCGACGGCACGACGCCCTAAGCGTCGTGCGGCGCCTGTCCGGGCGCGAGTAGGCTCATGAAGCGCGAGTAGGCTCGTGAAAATGGCTACGCGTCTGGGTCCGCTGCTCGACGAGGTCGAGGCACGCTTCGGCGTAACTGCCGCGGACGGTGTCCAGATCCTGGCGACCAACGCGTTGATCGCGCGGCCGTTCGATCCGGGCATTGCCCTCATCGTTGTTCCTGATGGATCGACGGCCGCCGCGCCCATGCCCGGCCGTGCCGCGCATGGCTCGTCGCCTGTGGCAATGTTGCGCGGGCTGTATCCGGCCGATCATCTCGTGACCCCGATTCAAGACGGCCAGCCGGCCACGATCGCCCACCTCACCGACGAACAGCTGGCCTCGAACGCTTACTTTCTTGCCGCAGTTGACCCGCTTGACAACGGCGCCAGCCCGTACTCGTTGCCGTGGCTCGTTGCGCACCTGCGCGCGCCGGACGGCTGCCCGTGGGACCGCGAGCAGAACCATCTGACGTTGCGCAAGTTCCTGCTCGAGGAAACCTACGAGGTCTACGACGCGCTCGAGTCGGGCTCGTCACCGCAGCTGGCGGAGGAGCTTGGAGATCTGTTGCTGCAGATCATCCTGCACGCCCAGTA
>JBBQEC010000196.1:0-4781 GCA_038320305.1 Candidatus Limnocylindrales bacterium
GCGTTCACGCCCTGCACTTCGAAGGTATGTGACCCCTTCGCGAGCCCGCTGTACGCCTTCGGAGACGTGCATGTGGCGAAGGAGCCTCCGTCGAGCGCACATCGGAACGAGGTCGGGCTGTTCGTGCCCGTGAACGTGAAGGTGGCGCCGGTCGAGGTCACCGTGCCCGACGGGCCGCTCGTGATTGTCGTGTCGGGCGCCGGGGCGGCATTCGGGTCGTAGCCAGCGCAATCCAGATTCACCTGAACGACAGACGTAGTAACCGTAAACGGACCGCCATCGACGTCAGACCAAGTGGCACTCGCAGCGTTGAGGATCGTGTTGTCAAGCGTGCCATGTGCGCCTGGCTTGTCGCACGCGACATTGACGTTGGGATTGACCGTGACATTGACCGTCGCGACCACCGTGGCCGGGCCTGCAAGGTCGCCGATAACGCAGCGGATGTTGTCCGGGCGCGGGCTGCCACAGGCACTTCCCGGTGCACCGTTCTTCGTATAGGTAACGCCGGTCACCGAAATCTGAGGGTAGTCGAAGGTGCTGTCCCTGACGATGAGATTGGTGACCGCCGCGGTGGTGGTAGCGGTAAGGGTGTACGTGTATGAGTCGCCGGGCGCTTCCGGGTTGGTGGCATCCGTTGCCTTCGTCAGCGCCACGTTACTGACCGTGGCCGTGACGAACTGGGCTGGCAGGGCCAGCGAGGCCACCAGGGCGAGTGCGGTCGGAATGGTGGCGAACAGGCGGAACGATCGAGACGCAATGAGGCGTGGAAGCACGAGACGAATCCCCTCTCAGATAGATCGCGAACAAGGACCGATAAGTGACCGCATGGTACACAGGTCCCATACATCGCGCCAGTACTAATGTTGGAATCCGGTGCTGGTGAGCACCGAGCCGCACAGCTCGGTCGGGTGGATCGTTCAGCGGGATCGGTCCTTTGGGCGGGCTCGATCGACACCAAGGCCGTGCCACACCTCGTCCATCTTCTCCTGCCAGCGCGCAAGGCTGAAGCGTTCGACCGTGCCCGCGATCACGTATGGGTCGTAGTCGGGCACCTGCGATATGGCGCCCGCGAAATCTCCGTCGGCGACAAGGGTGCCGTTCACGCCGTCGATGATGATGTCGCGCAATCCACCAACCGAGCTCGCCACCACCCAACGACCGCTGGCAATGGCCTCCACGGCCACGAGCCCGAAGGGTTCGGCCAGCGAGGGCATGAGCACGATGTCATGTGCCGCGATCAGACCTGGAACTTCGCCCGGCTCGACATCGCGCAGCCATGGACCGATCAGCGTGTCGGCAAGCCGCTTGGCGATCTCGTACCCCTTGCGCGCGTTCCTGCCTCCAAGGTAGAGCACGCGCCGGTCTGCCGGGCGTGGCGTCGGCGTGAAGCGGAGCAGGTCAATGCCGGGCGGAATGACGATCGGCTCGCGCCCGAGCTCGCGCAGGTGCCCTGCGGTGTCGTCGGAGTTGGTCACGATCGCATCCGCGCGAGTGGCGACCAGTCGCGATACGAAGCGCAGCAGCGGCGGCAGTCGCCGCCAGTCACGGACGTCACCGCCGTGCGAATAGACGACGATCGGAACCCGGCGCAGACGTGCCGCAATCAGACCGACGAAGCCCGTGGGAATCAGCATGTGGGCCTCGATTCCGACGAGCGGACCGCGAGCACGAAGCGTATCGATCAGCAGCACGAGGTAGAGGCCAAGGCGTGGGAGGCCGGACCAGCGCGGACGGACGACGGTGATCCCGGACATGTTGGTGACGCGCGCCCGGATGAAGCTGCCCACGCTCGGCCGCTGCGCGGTGGGCCAGATGCGGGTCAGGACCACCAGCCGACCGACGGAATGGTCAGTGGCGCTGTCCAGACCGTGCGCAGTGGCCGGAGCGAGGCGTCGATACGCGTCAATGAGCGATGCCTTGGCTCGGCTCCAGCGGTAGGTCTCCTGGAGGCCAAGCAGTGACGATCGAACCTGCGCATGGACCAGGGGGTCCCGCAGCTCGTCGAAGGCCGCATCCAGCGACGGCGCGTCGTGGAAGCCTCGACCAATCTCGTGCTCGGCGGCCACGACGGCGATCTCGCCCTGCTGGCGATACACGAGCGGTAACGCGTAGGCAACCGCCTGGTACAGGTTATTCGGCGCGGCGTGAGCAGCGTACGGATGGTCTGGCCGCAATGCGTAATACAACGCATCGGCCGCCACGAGGAGATCAGTCGGATCCGGCACCCAGCCCAACAGCTGGATATTCCCGATTCCGGATGCGGCAAGCACCAGCTCGTCCTCCGCGTCGCCTCGGCCGGCAATGAGAACGAGGTCGGAGGGTCGGCGCACGGCGTGATCGATCAGCTGCTGCAGATCACGCGACGACAGGATGCCGCCGGCGTAGAGGATGACGAATCGGTCCGGTTCGATCCCGAGGCGCCGACGCGTCTCGGCGCGGTCAGGAAGCGATGCCGGTGCATCAATCCAATTCGGAACGGCGACCGAGCCGATGCCGAGTCGCTGGAAGTAGCGGCGACGATCCTCGCCGGGGGTGATGACAAGGTCCGCGAACCGCGGGAGATAGCGTTCGATCACGGCGATACACGCAATGAGCCAGCGCGGGTAGCGATGCGCGCCCATCAGCGAGTGGATTTCGAACGCGTCGTACACGAGCTTCGGTCGCCCCCCGACGAATGGAGCAAGGCCGATGGCGATGGCCAGCATGGGCAGGTTCACGGCGTGCAGGACATCCGGGCGACGGTGCCGAACCACGGGCAGCAACCGGATCGCCACCGCGAGCAGGAAGAAGATCTGCGTCCAGCCGCGCGACCCGCGGCTGCGAATGCGGACGCGCCGAATGGGGATGGCGCCATCGTGCTCTTCGATCGGCCGCTTTCCGCTGCGGTCCCAGGCCAGAACGCGGACGTCGTTCCCGTCCTCGATGAGCGCCTCGACAGTGCGGCGTACCCGCGGATCCGGGTCGTACGACTTTGCGAGCAGGACATCGATGCGTGTCCGGGCAGTGTTCACTTCCGGACCTCGCCGATGCGCGCGTAGACCTTCAACAGCGTTCGTGCTGCGGCTTCCCACCGATACGTTTGCGCGACGGCGTGCCGCCCGCGTGCGCCCATTGCTGCGCCTTCACTTGGGTCCCGGACCAGACGGTTGATGGCTTCGGCGATGGCACGCGGATCCATGGTGTCTACGACCAGGCCGGCTCCGGACCCGATGACCACGTCGCGCACCTGGGGGAAATCGCTGGCCACGACGGGGATACCTGCAGCCATGTATTGGAAGAGCTTGTTCGGGAGCGAGTAGCGGTAATTGAGGCATGACGGAACGATCGGTGAAACGCCGATCGTTGCCGATGCGGAGTATGCGATCACCTCGCTGCCAGGAACGGGGTCCAAGAGATGGACGCGGTCCGCCAGGCCGAGGCGACAACTGAGAGCAACCAGCTCCTCGCGTTGGTGGCCGCTGCCCAGGAAGGCCGCGTGCGCCGAGTCAACGAACACCATCGCCTTGATCAGATTTTCCAGGCCACGCCCAGCCATCAGTCCGCCAAGGTAGAGCACGATCGGTGCTGCGGCCGGCACCTGCTCCATGCCAGGCAGACTCCGGATCTCACGGGCGCCCAGTGCACCGGAATCGATACCATCCGGAAAATTAGGAACGAGCGCAACCTTGCGGAGTGAGTACCGCCGCTCAAGGTGACGCACAATCGGTGCACTGACGGTGATCGTCGCTGCTGCTCGAGGAACCAGCAGTCGCTCGATGAGCGAATAGTATGCATTCTGGAGGAAGTGGTAGAGCTTGGAGCGTTCGCGTCGCGGCCGATGGAGCCACAGGTCGTGCGCGTCATAGACGAACGGCGCTCGCGTGCACCGGGATGCGATCGCCACTGGCATCAGCGCGTTCGAGTCGTGCGCGTGGAGGACGTCCGGTCGTAGTGACACAAGACGCCGACTGAGCCTCCACTCGTGGAGAAGAAACGAGAGGCCGGGCACGCGCCATCGAGGACGTTCAACGCGAAAGACATCGACATCTTCGCGGAGCTCGTGCTGGGGCAAGCCAGCCACGGCGTCAGCGATGACTACGACTCCGTACCCTGCAGACCGGAGTGCGCGAGCCTCTTTCTCAACGCGCGTGTCGTGTGTGTAGGGGTTGCGAACGAGCATGACCACAAGCGGTTCGGCGCGCGGCTGCGGCGCAGGCTCAACCCGATGATCCTTGACCGCCCGGACGGCCATTCTGACCGCGCCCGCCTTGCGTCGCAGCCGGTTGATAGCACTCTGAAGGAACCGCCGAGCGGCCATGGCGATCGCCAGCAAGGCATTCGTGGCGGCCTCTTTCTCCACGCGCGAATCATGCGTGAATGGGTTGCGCAGCAGCATCGCGACGTGGGGTACGCGCCGATCAGTCACGGCCGGAATACCTGGCTCATCGACGCCTCCCGGCCCGCACGAGCACCCTCGCCACGTCGTCCCGCTCCGCCCGCATCATCTGTACCCGCTCACTGACGATCGTCCGTCGCTCCTGCGCCGCCGCGATGTCGAGCCTCTGCAGCAGGTCCGCGTCGGAGACCCCGGCCAACGGAACGACGACGTCGCCGAGTCCCAATCGCTCTGCTGCAACCCTCACCTTGTCATCGTAGGCAATCGGCACGCACGGGACGCCCGCGAGCGCCCCGAGGAGCAATCCGTGCAGGCGCACGGTGATAAGTCCGGAGGTTTGCGCCAGGCGTTCCAGAGCAGCGGCGGGCGTAGGGCCGAGTTGCTCACAGGCGATGTCGCCGAGGCC
>JBBQEC010000197.1:0-4772 GCA_038320305.1 Candidatus Limnocylindrales bacterium
AAGGTGGTCCGATTCGGCCCGGAGGAGGAGTTCCGGGCTGGCGCCGACAACCTCGAAATCAGGCATGCGAACGAAGAAGAGATATGGGCTGGGGCTGACGCGCCGCAACGCGCGGTAGAGGTCGATGCCCCTGGTTTGACCGGCATCAAAGCTATGACGTCGGGCGAGCACGGTCTGAATGACATCGCCATCTACGATGTGCTCCTTGGCGTTCTCGACGGCCGCGATGTACTCGGCACGGTCCAGGTTGATGTCTTGGCCGGTCGTGGCCGTGGCGACCGCGCTCTTGGCCGGGTATTTGGGCGCCGCAGCCGTCCGATCGAGGACGTCGAGGACCGCGCGCTCGGCGATCCGATAGCGCGCGTCGAAGTCGGGCGCGTCCGAGTGGAGCGCCGCGATCGCCGAAAGCGTGTGGGTCAGGTGGTCGAAGACGACGATCAGGTCCGTCTCGATGAACGCGGCCAAGGGCGCGCCGACCGGGTCGCGCTCCGGCAGCGGCACACTGCGCTCGAAGCTGCTGACCGCGTCATAGGCAAGCATGCCGACGGCCCCGCCACTGAAACGCGGCAGGTTCGCCAATGGCGCAACTCGGCGGCGCGGCAGGAACCGGCGCAGAGCGTCGAGCGGATCCGCGGCCGGCGCGACCTCACCGATCAGTTCAGCAGCGTGCTCCATGCCCACCGGCCGCGACCGGGTAACGGCAGTGCCGTCACGGACTTCGAGCAGGCGGCGAGGCAGGATGCCCAGGAATGAATACCGGCCCAGGCGCTCGCCGCCCTCAACCGACTCGAGCAGGTAGGCCGGCGTGCCGTCGTCGATCGCGAGAAAGGCGCCAATCGGGGTCTCGAGGTCCGCTTCGCGCGTGGCGCGCAGCAGCACGGTGTCGTATTCGGTAGCGAGGCGCTTGGCCTCGGTGCGTGCGATCGGCTCTTCGGTGAGTATGGCCACTTGTTGTTCTCCGCAGAATCAAAACGACCCTTCGTCTCCCGGGACGAAAGGTCGATCCTTCCGCGGTGCCACCCTCATTCGGCTGTGCCGCACTCCTTGACCGGCGGGGAGATTTCTCCCGACTGGCGCTGCCCTGTATCGCTGGCGCTTTGCGCCGGAGCCTACTTAGTCGCCACTGGCGACCTTTGGGTCCGGAGGCTCACAGGTCCATTCATCTCGTCGCCAGCCCGGCTCGCACCAACGCCGGGTCTCTGTTCTGGCAGATCGTCGACTACTCGTCCCGATCACAGCCACGTATTCCTGATGTCCGCGCAGTCTGGCGCCGTTTCAGGAAACCGTCAAGCGCTCCTCGCGGGCTCTGGTCTGTACCTTGGCGGGTACGTAACCAATGGGGTACAATCACCGCAATGGAAACAGTCCTGCAGGCGTTAGCCGACGAAAGCCGTCTGACGCTGCTGAAAACGTTGGCCGACGGCCCAGCGACGGCGGGAGAGCTGGCGGCGGTGCTGCCGATTGCTCGTCCGGGCGTCTCGCGCCACCTGCGGGTGCTTCGCGAAGCGGGGCTGGTCGACGTTCGGCAGGAAGCGCAGCGACGGATTTACACGCTTCGACTTGAGCCGTTGGCTCAGGTGGATGAATGGCTTGGCCCATATCGGGCCCTATGGGAGCAGCGGCTTGATGCCCTGCACACTGAGATCGCGCGGGGAAAACGCGAACGGAGGCTTACGAAATGACGAGCAACACAGCTGGCGACGTTCGCCTCCTGGGCACTCTCGGATCCGCTGATGGCCGGGGCGTCGTCCGCCTGGAAGATCGATTCGACACCGACATCCAGGACCTCTGGGGCGCCCTGACGGATCCGTTGCGTCTGGCTCGTTGGTACGGCGACGTCGAAGGCGACCTCCGCCTGGGCGGCGAGTTCCGTGCCCGACTCTTTGGCAGCGGCTGGGAGGGCACGGGCCGTATCGACGCTTGCGAACCGCCGCACCGGTTGGTGATCGTGTCGAAAGAGCCCGACCAGCCGACAGAGGACGCAATTGAGGTAACGCTGACCGCAGACGGGGATCAAACAGTTCTGGTCATGGTTCACACGGGTTTGCCGCCGGAGCTGCTCTACGGCTACGGGGCGGGCAGCCAAATCGAGCTCGAGGATCTCTCCGATTATGTCGCGGGCAGGGACCGCCGGGAGGCGACAGGCCGAATCGCTCCACTAATCGCCGCATACAAGGCCTTGGCCGCGACCGTCAACGGGCCCGGGAGCCTCCGCATCCTTGGTAGTCTGCGATCGGCGGATGGCAAGGGAGTCATTCGAATGGAGGACCGCTTCGACACGGACATCGAAGACGTCTGGTCGGCGCTCACAGATCCGGGTCGTCTGCGTCGCTGGATCGGCGAGGTCGCCGGCGACTTGCGTCTCGGCGGTGAGTACACCTTCCACTTCTTTTCGTCGGGAGCCGAAGGCACGGGCCGAGTGGAGGCGTGTGAACGCCCGCGACGACTGCTGCTGCGGCACGGCCTGACCCATGAGGACGTGAAAACCATCGAGATCGGGCTGACCGCGGACGGCAAGCGAACACTCTTGGTCGCCGAGGAACGTGGCATGGCACTCAACTTGCTGGCCGGCTATGGAGCCGGGATTCAAATTCACATTGAAGACCTGGCCGCTCACATCGCGGGGCAAGAGCGGCGTGACGACGACGACGCCCGATGGTCTGCGCTCGCGCCTGCCTACGAAGAGTTGGCGGCCAAAGTCACCTAACTCGTGCGCAGCGTCGCAACGTTGAGCGGGTCCGGATAGGTTCGTTACACGGCGCAGGCAGCGACACCGCAGATGAGACGTCAGACATGAAGTGAGAGCCCCTAGGCTGAGTGGTATCTGACATCACGCAGCGGAGGCTCTCGATGTCCAAGTCTAGTCGTCGGCGCAGGCACGCCCAGGCCGGTGTCGGGCGCCGTGTTGCGCTTGACCCGCGCTTCGCGCGCATGGCGCGCCAGGTGCCCCGCGCGCCGCATCTCAGCCGACCGGCGCAGGCGCGCCTGGCGCTGCTCGACTGGCACTTCCGGCACGGCCGCCGGGTGGCCCTCACAGCAGCCCACTTCGGCTACTCGCGGCCGACCGTGTATCGCTGGCTCAAGCGCTACGACGCCAATCGGCTGGAGTCGCTCGAGAACCGCTCGAGCCGTCCCCATCATGCGCGTCGGCCGACCTGGAGCGTGGCCCAGGTCGAGGCCGTGCGCGCGGTGCGTGAGCTCTACCCGCGCTGGAGCCGGACCAAGCTCGCGGTCGTTCTGGCCCGGAGCGGTATGGCGCTCTCGGGCACCATGGTCGGCCGGATCATGACCTACCTGCGCCGGCGCGGCGCGCTGCACGAGCCAGCCCGGCGCCGGATCAGCGTGCGCCACCGCGGCTATGCCCGGCCGCACGCGCTGCGCAAGCCCAAGGATCTTGTCGTCGCCCGGCCCGGCGACCTCGTCCAGCTCGACACGCTCGACATCCGTCCGCCGGGCGTCACGGCACCGTTCAAGCAGTTCACCGCGCGTGACGTCGTCAGCCGCTGGGACGTGCTCAGCCTGGCGCCCAACGCGCGCGCAGCCAGCGCCGTGGCCATGCTCGATGCGCTCGAACAGCGCATGCCCTGCGCGGTGCGCGCCATCCAGGTCGACAACGGCTCCGAGTTCATGGCCGAGTTCGAGGCCGAATGCGCGCGGCGCGGCATCGCGCTCTATACCCTGCCGCCGCGCTCGCCCAAGCTCAACGGCGCCGTCGAGCGGGCCAACCGGACGCACACTGAGGAGTTCTACGAGCTGACCGACGCGCCGTCCGAGCTGGCCGCTCTGCAGGCCGCGCTGGCCGACTGGGAGGTGTGCTACAACACTGTCCGTCCCCACCAGGCGCTGGGCTATCTCACGCCAGCTGAATGGCTTGCCCGCTCGGGCTACCTGACGGGCTCGGTGTAACGGACGTCCCGGACCCATTCAAACGTTTGACAGTCGCTGGAAAAGGCGTACGCTCCGCGACCCAATGACCAACTTCTTTTGGTACTACGCCTAGCGGACACGAGGCCGCCGAGCATGCTCGGTAGCAAGATGACTCGTGCCCGCAAACGCAGGCGCCGCAAGGCCCCTGCGTTTTTGTTTACTCGGAAAGGGCTGTTCTGATGATCGTGGTGATGAAGGCCGGATCTCCAAAGTCGGAGATCAACGCAGTCTGTGCGCTCATTCGATCCGAAGGTCTGGATGCCTTCGTCAGCGAGGGGCAGGAGCGCGTGATCATCGGTGTCGTGGGCATCGACATCGACCGCGTCGCTCACGTTGGCACGATGCCGGGCGTCGAGCAGGCTATCCGGGTTACGTCGCCACACAAGCTCGCAAGCCTCGAGCACCAGCGCGATCGGACCCGGATCACGATCGGTGGCAAGAACGGCGTGCCGATCGGCGCCGGCAGTCCGCTCGTCGTGATGGCCGGCCCGTGCGCCGTCGAGACACCCGGCCAGCTCGTCGAGACGGCGCGCCTGGTGAAGCGCGAAGGTGCCCAGGTGCTGCGCGGCGGCGCATACAAGCCGCGCACCTCGCCGTATGCGTTCCAGGGCCTGGGCGAGGACGGCCTGAAGCTGATGGCCGAGGCACGCCACGAGACCGGCCTGCCGATCGTCTCCGAGATGACCGACGCCAGCCAGATGGAGCTCTTCGAGCGCTACTCCGACGTCATCCAAATCGGCAGCCGCAACATGCACAACTTCACGCTGCTGCGCGCGGCCGGACAGGGTCGGACGCCGGTGCTGCTGAAGCGTGGATTCGGCGCCACCATCGACGAATGGTTGATG
>JBBQEC010000198.1:0-4743 GCA_038320305.1 Candidatus Limnocylindrales bacterium
GGAGCTCGTGTGCGGATGATTCAGGTATCCAGCGGTCTCGAGCTCGGCCAGGACGTTGCGCACGGTCGCAGAGCTGACGCCGAGGTTGTAGCGCTCGACGAGCGTCTGACTGCCAACCGGCTCTGCGGTGGCGATGTATTCCTCGATGAGAGCGCGCAAGATCTGTTGTGAACGCGGATCGAGCGGGCCGACGGGCCGGTCCTTGCGACGCGCCATTTGGTTCCCCACTGTGTCTGAGACCGTTAGCACTCTCGTAGGTGGAGTGCTAACCAATATCCGCATGTTACGCCCAAGAACAGCGCAGGTCAACGCTTCCCACCGTCCTTCGATGGGCCAAGAATTGCCGCTGCGCATCAATCGAGCACCTGCTCGGTATCGGGCCCTTCTATGCTTGCTGCCAAGTAAGCATTTGGGGGAGTTCGGAGGGTCGGAGGGGATGTCACTCGAAGCAGTCGTGCTGGGCCTGGTGACCCTGGCGATCGGTGCCGCATTCACGTTCTGGGGTTTCAGGTTCTTCCTGCTGCTGCTGCCCATCTGGGGCTTCATATTCGGCTTCATTGTTGGCGCCGATGCTGTCACGTACCTGTTCGGTGACGGCTTCCTGGCCACGGCAACTAGCTGGGTTGCCGGCTTTGTTGTTGCGATCCTGTTCGCCGTGCTGTCGTACCTGTACTACTGGTTCGCGATTGTCTGGATCGGAGCGACGGCAGGCTATGCAATGGGGACCGGCATCATGAGTTGGTTGACGCCTGATGCCACCATTCTCACATTCATCATCGGCCTGGCATTGGCTGCCGTGTTCGCAGCCATCTTCATCGTGCTGCGACTGCCCAAGTTCCTGGCTCTTGCGTTTACCGCATTCGGTGGCGCCTTCGCGGTCATGGCCGGGCTCGCATTGATATTGGGTCGAGTGCCGGTTACGGAGATCCACAAGGGGACGGTCGGCCTGTACGTGAGGGACGATCTCTCATGGGCATGGGTCGGAGCTGCCGTGCTGCTCGGCATCGCGGGCTTCTTCTATCAGTGGATTGCGACTTCGAACACCTCATTCGTCGCGTACGGCGACTACCGCAATCCGGGCATGCCCTCTGAGATGAGTGGTTCGGACGAGAAGGGCATACGCGACCGGCCCATGTGAGGCCGCCTAGGCCGCAATCTGTGCCGGCAGAAGCCGGCTGAAAAGCTCATTCGAGAGAAGGCGTCCGCGCTGAGTAAGCCGGACGCCTTCTTCGTTGCCGTCGAGCAGTCCGTTCTCGACACCCCAGGCAATGGCCGACTGGAACGAGTCCAATCGAGCGATTTCGTGCGGCAAGCCGGCAATGGTTCGAAGGCCCAGGATTGCGCGTTCGGCCGCGGCATCCTGCGCATTACTCGTCTGAAGTGAGCCGTGCGGCAGGCGGCGGACGGCGAGCGCGGAGATGTAGGCATTCAGGTTCGCCGCGTTCCAGCGACGCGTGGCGACCCCGTCGAACGCGTGGGCGCCGGGTCCGACTGCTTCCCACCCGCCGCCGGCCCAGTACACGTTGTTGTGGCGGCTTTCGCGCCCCGGTTGAGACCAATTCGAGATCTCGTACCAGTGCAGGCCGGCGCGCGCGAGCCGATCGTCGGCGAGCTCGTACATCTGCGCCGCACGATCCTCGTCCTGTTCCTGCCTTGCGCGCGCGCGCCACCGCGTGGCCCCGGCACTTGGCCGCAGGTGGTCATCGGCCGGTTCGGACTCATCGAGCGTCAGCGCATAGGCCGAGACGTGGTCGGGCTCGAGTTCGAGCGTGCCATCCAAGCTGGCACCCCACGATGCGATTGTTTGCCCGGGCACGTCATAGAGCAGGTCCACTGACACGTTGCGGATGCCCGCAACCCGGCCCGACAGGACCGTGGCAGCCACATCGTCCGCGGAGTGGCGCCGGCCCAGGCGCCGCAGCTCGCCCGTCGCGAGGCTCTGCGCCCCTACCGACAGGCGGTTGACGCCTGCCGCAGCGAAGCCGGCAAGGTCGCCTCGGTCGGTCGGGCCGGGGTTGACCTCGAGCGTGATCTCGGCACCATCGGCTATGCCGAATGCGTTGTCGGCGGCGCTCAGCAGGCGCTCGACTTGGGCCGCGGACATGAGCGACGGTGTGCCGCCGCCGATGTAGACACTGCCCAGGTGCGCCGTGCGCCCGCGCAGCTCAATCTCGGTGACGAGCGCGCCAACTACCGCAGCAATCCTGTTCTCCGGCCCGCGCGCCGCGCTCCCGCCGTAGACAACGAAGTCGCAGTAAGGACAGACGCTCACGCAGAACGGGAAATGGACGTACAGGGCTACCGGGACGTTTGGCGTCAATGGCTCCGGTTCTCGCCTACGACCTCCCAGCCGGCCGGCGTGAGCTTGGAGTCCTCCTCGATGACTTCCTCGTCGAAGGCGGCGGACGGCGTGACCTGACCGGCGTGGCCGGTGGCCACGAAGATCGCGAAGCGCGTCACGGCGTGGGCCAGCAGGATCGCACCGATGCCGCCCGTTGCGACCGTCACCCAGCCACCGGCCAGACCAATCAACAGGGACAGCAGCAGCAACGTTCGCGGCCGACCAGGCGAGCCGAGACGGCTCGCGAGTGCGTACAGCACCGCCTGAAAGCCGATCGCGCCCCACACTGGCCAGTTCGACTCGAGCAATAGCCCGAGCAGGATGCCGCGCCAGGTCGCCTCATCGATGAAAGCGGTGGCGAGGGCGTTCAGGATTCCGGCTGGATATCGGTGCGCTGGTGGGAATCGGAAGTCGCCGTAACGCCACCATGCGTAGACCGCGGCATAGACCATGCCGAGCAGGGCGAGGCCGATGCCCGCAATCAATACGAGCGCGCGTGGGTCGCCGATCTGGAGGTGCAGCTCGCTCAGCGGCTGGGGATAGAGGAAGTAGACGACGATGATCAGGAAGCTTCCGAAGATGTACCAGGACAGCCGTCCGAGTCTGTTGCGGAAGCCGCCCGGCGACTCCTCATCGTCGTAGTCGGCGGCGCCGAAGCGGGCCGCGTCGAAGCGCAGCAGAAGCAGCAGGCCAACCGTGGCCAGGATGATCAGGTTTTCGAGCGTCAGCGTCATCGCGGCGTCATCGAGGCGTCATCGAGGCTCATGGGAGGCCTACGCGTTCTCGCTCGAGCGCAACACGGCAAGGAAAGCTTCCTGGGGGATCTCGACGCTGCCCACGCGCTTCATGCGCGATTTGCCCGCCTTCTGCTTCTCGAGCAGCTTTTTCTTGCGGGTGATGTCGCCGCCATAGCACTTGGCGAGCACGTTTTTGCGCATGGCGCGGATCGTCTCACGCGCGATGACGTTCGAGCCAATGGCCGCTTGTACCGGCACCTCGAACATTTGGCGCGGGATGAGTTCCTTGAGCTTCTCGACCAGGGCCCGGCCCGCGCCGTTGGCACGCGACCGATGCGCGATCAGCGACAGAGCGTCGACTGGCTCGCCGTTGACGAGCACATCGAGCCGCACGAGGTCACCATCGCGGTAGCCGATCTCCTCGTAGTCCATCGATGCATAACCCTGGCTGCGGCTCTTGAGCTGATCGTAAAAGTCGACGATCACCTCCGCCAGCGGCAGCTCGAACGACAGCAGCACGCGATCGGCATCGATGTACTCCATCGTTTGAAAGGCGCCACGCCGATTCGTCGCCAGCTCGATCAGCGTGCCGATGTACTGGCGCGGCGTGATCACGCTGACCTTGACCCACGGTTCGGCGATGGCATCGATCTCGCCGATCGGCGGCAGTTGGGCGGGGTTGTCGACGATGACCTGGCCCTTGTCGTTCAGCATCCGGACGCGGTACTCGACCGAGGGCGCTGACGCGATCAGGTCAAGGTCAAACTCCCGCTCGAGACGCTCCTGGACGATCTCCATGTGCAGCAAACCAAGGAAGCCGACTCTGAAGCCGGTGCCAAGGGCGACCGAGTTCTCAGGCTCGAAGCTGATCGAGGCGTCGTTCAGGTGGAGCTTCTCGAGCGCCTCGCGCAGGTTGGGAAAATCCTCGCCAACGAGCGGATAGATCCCGGCGAAAACGAGCGGCTTGGCTTGTTTGTAGCCCGGTAGGGCTTCTGTCGCCGGGCGTGTGGCGCTTGTCATCGTGTCGCCCACCTGGCAGTCACGGACCGACTTGAGCCCTGTCGCAACGTAACCGACCTCTCCCGGTCCGAGCTCCTTGACCGGCACGAGCTGCGGCCTGAACACGCCGATCTCCAGGATTTCGCTCTCCGCGGCGGAGGCCATGAGGTGCACCGCCTCGTGCTGTCCAAGGCGTCCAGCAAAGAGTCGGACGTAGGCGACGACGCCCTTGTACGCGTCGTAGTGCGAGTCGAAGATCAGGCCCTGGAGAGGTGCCGCGCCATCGCCCTTTGGTGCCGGGACGCGCGCGACGATGGCCTCCAGCACCTCGGCCACGCCCGTGCCCTCCTTGGCCGACACGAGCAGCACCTCTTCCCTCGGGATCGCCAGGACGGACTCGAGCTCCTCGATGACCACGTCCGGCTGGGCCGAGGGCAGATCGATCTTGTTGATCACGGGAATGATCACGAGGCCCTGGGCGAGGGCCAGGTGGACGTTGGCCAGCGTCTGCGCCTCGATGCCCTGCGCCGCGTCGACAACGAGGATGGCGCCCTCACAGGCCTGCAGACTGCGGCTGACCTCGTAGCTGAAGTCGACATGGCCTGGCGTGTCGATCAGGTTCAGGCCGTAGCGCTGGCCGTCGTTGGCGTCGTACTCGAGTCGCAC
>JBBQEC010000199.1:0-4727 GCA_038320305.1 Candidatus Limnocylindrales bacterium
AGAACTCGATGCCCTGAAGGTACGTCGGGCCGATGACGTTGCGCTGACTGGGGTCGCTGCCGCCGATCAGCTGGTGCTTGGGCCCGAAGTTGTGGTCAATGCCGATCGAACAGGTCGCCGTGGAGATGCCGTTGGGCCGCATGCACAGAGCGTTGTTCTGAAACACGTTGTAGTCGGTGCCGGCGCCATACAGGTCCATCGCGACCGAGACATTGCCGATCACGTTGCGATTGGCGAGGGCCGGCGCGCCGATCTGGTTGTGGTTGGCGCCATTGTCGAACAGGACCCCGATATTGCCGCTTCCCGGGCTGCTGCCGTCCTTCTGGAAGCCGATCCAGTTGCCGATGATCGTGTTGTCGTGGACGCCAGCTCCGTCGAGGACAACCCCGCGGTAGATGTTGTCGATCAGCAGCCCGCGGATCGTGTTCCCCGCGTTGGTGATGTAGAAGCCGAACTCGCGAGCAGCCTGGCCGTTGCCGCGGATCTCGACGCCCATTACCGCGTTCGAGCCAGCAGTCGCGGTATTGACCGCGCTGCCCGGCTGGCTGTAGCCGTCGATCTCGACGGTGCCGTTGAGCGAGGTGATGTTGGGCAGCCGGCTCGAGAGCTGAATGGTGACCGGTGCCGTGCCGGCCACGGCGAACGTGATGCGGTCGTTGCCGGCCAGCCAGTCGGCCTCGTTCATTGCCGCACGCAGCGTGCACTGGCCAAGGCTATCGGCGCAGATGCCGTTGCCCGGCGCTGCATCGGCCGTGTCGGCCGTGCTGTTGACGACGAATGTATGGCTGATGGGATCGCCGATCGCCTGCGGCGCGGCGGCCACGAGCGGCTTGATGCTGGCCACACCGGTGTTGGTGTTCTGGGCGGCCAGCTCGGCCTGCAGGTCGACGATGTCGAGGCAGCCGTCGCTGTTGGCGTCGCTGCCGATGCCGGCACCGCATGAGCGGCCCAGCGCGCGATCGGCATACCAGTCGCCGCGCACCGTGTCGAGGTCCTGGCGGTCGATGCGTCCGTTGGCGACGAAATCACGTGCCAGCTGGGCAGGTCGGCTGGGCACGTTAATACTGACCGGTCCGGAGGGTGCCCGAACGATACCGGTGCCGCGACCAACCCCGACGGTGGCCAGCTGGTCGACGTTGCTTAGCGTTAGGCGATTTCCATGCGTGTCGGCTGCTGCGGTGATGACGACGCGAACCTGGAGGTTCCCGCTCTGCAAGGGGTAAAGCACCAGGTCGAGGCTCGTGCGGCCCTTCTGGGGCTGCAGCCCATAGGCTCCGAAGGTGTAGCCATTACCGGATTGCTCGGGCCTCAGGGAGGAACCGCCGCCACGCGGGGCGACGCCGACGAATTCGAGTGCGGAGGGATCGAAGAGCAGCCGTCCCTCGACGGCGCCAACCTTCGAAGGCAGACGCAGCTCAATGGCGGTGGTGACGCCCTGGACAACGTCGCTGGGTGCGTTGACGGTATACGACAACGCTGTCGGGGAGGCGCCCAGGACAGGCGCGGTGCTGGCCACCAAGAGGCCTAGGACTACGGCAGATAGCCATACGACTCGATACATCAGTGACCTTTCACGCTCGTCAAGGAAACTCGAACAGGAGGTTTGCCCGACGATGCTCAGTGCACTGGTACTAATAGTCAATACGTCGCCGGTACTTTTGGCGCACCCAAGCAACGCATAGCACCCCGTCGAAGGTGTGGGCGGCGGATCTGGAGCTCGCGCCTGCAAGGGCAAGACCACCAAGGTCGAGGCTCAGCCGGCCCTTCTTAGGCTGTGGGTCCCCGGCGCCGAGAGTCTAGCCGTTACCGTAAATGGCTGGAAAGCGCGTGACCCGAGTCTCTATTTGGGGCGCTCGTAAGCTCCGACGTCGACGGCATTACCCTGCGGCAGCGATACGCCGTCCGCATCTTTGGTGAATCCCAGATTCAATGCGTCGGACGTTCCGGCATCAATTGCAGGGCTGCCTGAGGTCAATCGGAGATCGCCCGCTGACGCGTTGACGAATCCAGGATCGTGGACGATCGAATGTGAACTGATATTGAACCAGATCTTCGGCCCACCCGGACTCCACCACACATTGTTGGCTTCTGCCCACGCAGAGTCCACGTATCCAACGCGATCTCGTGACCACACGATGTTGCTCTTGAAAGTCAGGATGGAGGCATCGCACCCACCGCCGCAGATGATCGCGAAGCTGTTCGCACCCGTGAGGTAGACGGAGTTGTTGTCGGCCCGCGTTCCTCGTGTCGGACCCCACTTATCACCTGCCCCGCGAGCGACGAGAAAGTTTGCAATCTTCAGACTCGATGTCACGACGTTGTATGCGATGGTGTTGTTCGCGGTCCTCGCATTGCCCAATTCCACGAAATTGTTGTTTTCACGAGCAAGATTGTGGTGGATGACGTTGCCCTGTCCACCGTAGATCTCAACAGCAGATCCGTCGCGCCCGTAGAACCGAGAGCATGTGTCACTTCCGGTGATTGTGTTGTAGGCGATCTCGTTGTTGTCGCCCTCCAGCGCGATCGCCATTGCACCCGCATCTGAGGCCGGATTGCTGTCCTTGTAGTTGATGTCGATGAACTCGTTGTTGAGAATTCTGTTGTCGTGCGAGCCAGGTTCGATGAGGACTCCGTTGTACAGGTCCTGCAAGTTGGACTCTTGAACAATGTTATTGGAGGAACCGTTCTTGAAACGCCAGCCGACGGCCCAGCCCATGGGGACATTGCCGCAGCCTGAGTCGTAGCCCGGGGCGTCCGCACGGGTCATGAGGTGATCGAAGGTCAGGTAACTACCCGTGACCACGATGTTGTCGTGGGAGTTCTCGATCACAGGTCGTTGCCCGCGGCCGTAAGGGGCAATTACGACCGGTGCGTTTACGGTTCCGCTCCAGCGAGCGTTGAGGGGCCCAGTCCAGTGGCAGCCTCGCTTCAGGAGAAGCTTGTCGCCCGGATGCAGGTTCGCTTGGTTTGCCCGCTGCAGAGACTTCCATGCCTGTGAGGATGAATCTCCGGAGCGCGAATCGACTCCGGACGTGCAGTTGACGTAGTAGGTGTTCGTGGCAGCGGAGGCCACCTGCGATACGGGCGCAAGCACCACGAGCGCCAAGAGCGCCAAGACGACCGCACGCAAAGGCGCCCACCAGTTATCCCGCACATGCCGAGGCGCAACTGCGATTCCGACCATGAAGGTGCGCCATGGCGCGGTCAGATCATTCGAGCCCAGCATGAAGCTCAGTCCCTCCGCAAACCCAAACCCCAACGCTCGGACGGACGGCCAATACACGGCGACCGTGACTCATCTAGACCGCAATGGAGTCGAACCCGACACCAGCGGCGAGCGTTACACGACGGCCGTCCGAATCCTGGCACCAGGTTAGTACCCTGAATCGGACGTGCCACCAAGATAGCCGCGCCGCGTCGCCTCGTCAAACCAGTGAATTGGTCCGGGACGTTAGAGCGCGATGCCGCGGCATCGCAAAGGGCATCCGCGTGGGCGAGCGCATCGAGGATCGCGACCGCCCGAACTGGACCCGCGGAGGTGCTGCATGAGCATGTGCAGACGCGCTCTGGATTGCGACGGCCCGCGCCGCGAGGCGGATACCCTTCTCGCTCGACTGGATACGTTCGGTCTACGAAGCCAAATGGTCATCCCGACGCTCTGAGACTTTGCGCGCGACGATCATCGTCGATACACCCAGTGATCTGAAAAGTGGGGCGCCTTCGATTCGCGAAAGATTGCTCCAATACCAGTGGCGCAGTCTATTCGGAAGCCACGGGTAGACTTCGAATACAGGCATGACTGAGTCGATGGCGGCAATGGCCAACCCGCTGCTTTCGACCAGTCTCCTGAGTTCTCTGGGCCAGTAATTCCGTGCACGCATGTAGCGCTGAGTCAGCCTGCCCGGTAGCCACGGGAGAAAAGGGATCGGCAAGTCGAGCTTTCGACCGCCGACCCGAAGCCCGTGTCCTTCGAAAGGAAAGATGCGACTCGGTGACATGAGCACGAGGGACCCTCCCGGACGCAGAACGCGGCGAATTTCGTTGAGTGTCCGTGCCTCATCGTCGACGTGCTCCAGCACTTCGTTCAAGAAGACGCCGTCGAAAGTCTCATCATCGAACGGCAGCTGCTCAGCCGCGGCGACTATAAAGCTCAGCCCGAGTAGCCCCGGCCATCGTTCTGTGGCGGCGTCGATACGCCGGCGCTCCACATCCGTTCCGATGACTGAGGCCGCCCCGGCCTGTAGGAGGGCCCGTGTATAGCCACCATCCGCACATCCACAGTCGAGCCAATCGCCCGACAGGCGGACGTAGTCTGATACCTTCCTCAAGCGATACGCGACATTGCTCTCAACTGCCGTCGAGGCACCACGTTCCATGTACTTCGGGTTGCGGGCGCCGCGCGCAGCTCCAGCCTTCGTCATCTTGGTCACGTTGAGCGTCCCTCTGCGCACGCTCAGGGCGCGATGCTCGTCACGCGGTAGTCGTCGAAGCTGAAGGTGACCGGCAGGTTGGAGGTGGCGCCGCCGAGGTAGATGCGCAGGCCGAGTGAGCCGGCGCCCTGCAGGCTGGCGTTGCTGTTGGTCTGGCTGTACGTCCACGTGCTGGGCTCGGCTGTGCCGTCAGCCCAGGCGCGCACGTTGATCGTCGTCGGGCTGGCGCCACTGACCTGGGCGCGCAGGTGGATGATGGCGTTGGCCGGGTGGCTAAGGCCGGCCACGACGACCATG
>JBBQEC010000200.1:0-4697 GCA_038320305.1 Candidatus Limnocylindrales bacterium
CCGCTATACTAAGTCACACCAACTAATTCGACAATACCCATGATCTTAGTGGTAATTGAGCCACACGACAGGCGCCAGGCTGCGCCGCACGGGAGACCCGATGAGCCACCCTCAGACTTCAACGGAACGGTCCGCGCACGGTGGACTGAGCCACCTCGCTGCCCTGGAGGCCGAGTCGATCTTCATCATGCGCGAGGTCGCCGCTGAGTTTGAGCGACCCGTCGTGCTTTTCTCCGGCGGCAAGGACTCGATCATCCTGCTGCGCGTCGCCGAGAAGGCGTTCCGTCCGCAGAAATTCCCATTTCCGGTCATGCACGTCGACACCGGCCACAACTTTCCGGAGGTCCTCGAATTCCGTGATCGTCGCGTGGCGGAGCTCGGTGAGCGGCTGATCGTCGCCAGCGTCCAGGAAAGCATCGACGAGGGCCGCGTGCAGGACGAGCCGGGCCACGACCCGTCGCGCAACAGGCTGCAGACGACGACGTTGCTCGACGCGATCCAGGAGCACCAGTTCGATGCCGTGTTCGGCGGCGGCCGGCGCGACGAAGAGAAGGCCCGCGCCAAGGAGCGCATCTTCTCGTTCCGCGATGAGTTCGGCCAGTGGGAGCCACGGCTGCAGCGACCCGAGCTTTGGAACCTGTACAACGGCCGGATCCGCAAGGGCCAGCACATGCGCGTCTTCCCGATCTCGAACTGGACGGAGATGGACGTCTGGCAGTACATCCAGCAAGAAGGCCTCGAGGTCCCGGAGATCTACTTCGCCCACAAGCGCGACGTCTTCAAGCGCAACGGCATGTGGCTGTCGACTGGTCCGTTCCTGCACCCGCGCGACAACGAGCCGGTCACGCGGATGGAGGTCCGCTACCGCACGGTGGGCGACATGACCTGCACTGGCGCCGTCGAGTCTGGCGCCGCAACGCTCGACGAGATCGTCATCGAGACGGCCGCGGCGCGGATCACCGAACGTGGCGCGACGCGCGCCGATGACGCATTCAGCGAAACGGCGATGGAAGATCGCAAGCGCGAGGGGTACTTCTAAGGATGGTCACAACAATGCGTGCTTCCGGGCAGATGGATCTCCTTCGTTTCTCGACCGCAGGCTCGGTCGACGACGGCAAGAGCACGTTGATCGGTCGGCTGCTGTACGACTCCAAGGGAATTTTCGAAGATCAGCTGGCCGCGATCGAGCAGACGTCGCGCAGGCGCGGCAACGCGACCGTGGACCTGGCGCTGCTGACCGACGGCCTGCGCGCCGAGCGTGAGCAGGGCATCACGATCGACGTCGCTTACCGCTACTTCGCTACTCCGCGGCGCAAGTTCATCATTGCCGACACGCCCGGCCACATCCAGTACACGCGCAACATGGTCACCGGCGCTTCGACTGCGGACCTTGCCGTGGTGCTCATCGATGCGCGCCAGGGCTCGCTCGAGCAGTCCCGCCGACACGCCTTCATCGCCGCGTTGCTGGGCATCCCGCATATCGTCGTGGCGGTCAACAAGATGGATCTCGTCGACTGGGACGAGGAAGTCTTCGAGCGCATAACGAGTGAGTTCGCGGCCTGGTCGGCCAAGCTCGACGTGCACGACATCACGTTTATCCCGCTCAGCGCGCTGTACGGCGACAACGTCGTCGAGCACTCGGCCAACATGCGTTGGTACGGCGGACCAACGTTGCTCTATCACCTGGAACACGTCCACATCGCATCTGACCGCAACCTGATCGACAACCGCTTCCCGGTTCAGTACGTGATCAGGCCGCAGACGGACGAGCATCACGACTACCGCGGATATGCCGGCGAGGTCGCCACGGGCACGTTCCGCAAGGGCGACGACGTCATCGTGCTGCCCTCCGGACACAAGACGCGCATATCACGCATCAGCACGTTTGACGGCGAGGTCGAGGAAGCGATTCCGCCCATGTCGGTCTCGATCGAGCTCGAAGACGACATCGACACCAGCCGGGGGGACATGATCTGCAGGCCCAACAACCAGCCGACCGTCACCCAGGATCTGGACGCGATGGTGTGCTGGATGGCCGATCGGCCGCTCGAGGCGGGCAAGCGCTACGTGATCAAGCACACGACGCGCACAGGTCGGGCGATCGTCGACGATCTGCGCTATCGGATAGACGTCAACACGCTTCATCGTGACGAGGCGGCGACGTCGCTCACGTTGAACGAGATCGGCCGCGTGCATCTCCGCCTGAGCACGCCCTTGATGGTCGACGAGTACCGACTCAACCGGGCCACGGGCAGTTTCATCCTGATCGATGAGACGACCAATGACACGGTTGGCGGGGGCATGATCGTCGATCCAGGCACCGGTGGTGCCTCGGCGGTGGACGCCGTGGCAGAAGACCTCTCGGAGACGTCCGCGGCCGCGTAAACTTCGTGCCGATGGCGGCGCCCGTGACACCGTTCGAAAGTCCACGGGCTTGCCCGTTTGTTGCGCTCGAGCTCGACCGCGATCGACGCTCGGACAAGCCCGACTATCGCCATCGCTGCTTCGCCGAGCCAACGCCGGCGCCGCGCTCGCTTGCTCACCAGGAAGCGTACTGCCTCTCCCCGGGTTTTGCGGCATGTCCGGTGTTCCAGGACTGGGCCGTCCGGGCAGCCGCGCGTCCGACTGAGTCAGTGGCTCCGAGCGCGTCGATTGAGACGCCTGCGATAGATAGTGCTGCCGTTGGTGTTGCGGCCGTGGGCGCGGGTGGGATGGCTGCCGTGGACGCGGATGGCACGGCGGCGGCCAACGTCGACGAAGGCGAGGAAGCTGCAACAGTCGAGCCGCCTGAGATGGCTCCGGCTGCGTCGCCGCCGTCGGCCTGGAACGCGATGGCCGCGCCGGCTGACCCACATCAGGTCGAATCTGCCATTGAGGAGCTGCCCGAGGACGCCTCGGTCACACCGGCCGGGGCCGAGATTGCAGCTGCCGCTGCGGCCCTGACGGGCATAGGGCCGGCACTCGCGTCACCACCCACTTTCGCCACGACTGATTGGCAGTCAGAGGCCCACGAGAGCGAACAGCTCGGCGTGTTCGATGCGCCGCCGGACGATCTGCAATCAACATTCGAGCCACATTCCTCATACGGCCAGCCCGACGCCGGCCACTCGGAGGCACAGCAGCCGCCTGCGGCGTTCGTGCCGCCACCCGTCAGACCAAGTCAACAGACGGTCACTGCGGCGGACGCGGCCGCGGTGGCGGCACCCGCGTTCCTGGCCGGCCGCTCGTCGCGTCCTCCGACCGCGACGATCAGCGCCGCAGGCGGCGTTACGCCACCTTCCGAGAAGGTTTCACGAGAGGAGATCGTCCCTTCGTGGGAACTCGACGGCCGCTACGGTGCCGAGGCGCCTCCAAGCAAGGGCGGCGGCAGCGGCAGCCGACTCGACGGTGTCTTGACCGCGATCGCCGTTGTTGCCATCCTGGCGCTCGGCGTGGCGGCAGTGCTCTTCCTGCCCGGGCTGCTCAACAAGGGCTCGGTGGCCAAGACGCCATTGCCATCGTTCGTGCTGTCCTCAAACCTCCCGTCGGCTCAACCCAGTGCAGTTACCAGCGCCGCGCCCACGGTTGGTGCTTCGGTTGGTCCCACGCTGGAGCCAACGACACCGGCGTCGAGCGGTCCAGTCGGTAGTCCGCGGTTGTACACGATCAAGGCGGGTGACTCGCTGGCGCACATAGCCAACAAGTTCGGTGTCACGGTTCAGCAGATCCTGGATGCCAACCCGGACATCAACGATCCGAACAACATCTTCGTGGGTCAGATCATCGTCATACCGCCCTCGACGCCGGCGTCCACGTAGCGAGCCGACCGAAGCATCCATCTGGGCAGCCGGCGTTCGCGGATACAGAAATATCGGCCAAGAAGCGCCGCCACCGGCCCTTTCCAAGCCCGATAGGTGGCCGCCTGTTCCTCAGTGGCGAAACCGCAACCGAATTTGCGGCCGCATTGACAACTGCTTGTCCGTTATTTCGGCAGTGCGGAACAACTGTAGTTGGTGCAGGGACGGCCCGAAAAGGGGCGTCCTGGGCCGACAGGTCAGCGCGGCGTCAGGTTGATCGAGGTGATCTTGCCCGTCTCGACGCGGAATGTTGCGTCGAGATGCTGCGATGGCGCGTTTGGCCGGAGAACCAACAGGTCCGCTTCGTAGTTCACGCCCGTATCGCGGACCTCGCCAGGGATCATGCGCAGGCCCTTGTCGGCGCGCGTGAACCAGCCGCTGACCTGATCGATGCCACGTAGCGTGCGGCTGTTGCCGAGCACATGCACGCGCATCTCGACCTTGTCATCCATCAGCTTGACGGCGTTCTCGCGATCGCCTGTGTTGAGCAGCTCGAAGAACTGCTGCATCGTCTCAACTGCACCCATCGCCGGCGAGTCTAACGGCGGAGGCGCAATCGCTCAGTAGCCACCACCTGCGCCACCTCCACCGCCTCCACCTCCACCGCCCCCGAAACCCCCGGAGCCGCCGCTCGAGCTGGGCGAGTTGCCGATCGACCCAAGCGCCGAGAACATGCCGCCGAAGTCGGGAATGGCCGAGCTTGAAAAGAGCCCCGGCGCGACGCCCGAATAGCCACCAGCCGAACCAGATCCGGACCAACCCTGGCCATACCAGATGGGCACCCACGGGTTGTAGGTCGAGACACCCTGCTGCGCGTCCTCCGCGCTGCGCTCGATGACCGCCTCGACATCTGATTGCAGA
>JBBQEC010000201.1:0-4667 GCA_038320305.1 Candidatus Limnocylindrales bacterium
GCGCCGGGTCAGCGGCGCGCTCGAGGAAGCGTCGGCGGACCTTGGCGCCGACTCCTTCCAGACCTTCCGCTTCGTGACCTTCCCGGCAATGCGCTCGGCGATGCTCGCCGGCGGCCTGCTCGCATTCGCGCTGTCGTTCGACGAGGTCATCGTCACGTTCTTCGTCGCGGGTGGCGTCAAGACGCTGCCGATCTGGATCCTGCAGAGCTTCCGGCTCGCGAATCAGGTCGCATTGGTCAACGTTGCCGGCCTCGCGGCAATCCTGCTGAGCGTGATTCCTGTATACATCGCGACGCGCGTTACGTCCGATGCGGGCGCTTTCGGCCGAACATGACGAAAACGGGCTTGCGCAACGTGACACACTGCCTCGCTATATGACAGTTGTAGCTGCTGGCACGGCCTCGGCCGTCCCCGACATCCGAATCGATCGGGTAAGCAAGCGGTTCGACAAGGTTGCGGCCGTCGACGACCTGACGCTGGACATCGAGCGCGGCGAGTTCTTCTCGATGCTCGGGCCGTCGGGCTGCGGCAAGACGACGACGCTGCGCATGATTGCCGGCTTCGAAGAGGTCACGGTCGGAACCATCCGACTCGGCGAGCAGGACGTGACCAACACGCCGCCGTACAAACGCGACGTGAATACTGTCTTCCAGAACTACGCCCTCTTTCCGCACCTGAACGTGTACGAGAACGTCGCCTTCGGGCTACGCCGCAAGAAGATGGCCGACGCGGAGATCAAACGCAAAGTCGGTGAGTTCCTGGCCCTCGTTGAATTGCCCGGCTATGAGCGGCGCAAGACCAGCCAGCTCTCCGGCGGCCAGCAGCAGCGTGTGGCGCTGGCTCGGGCGCTGATCAACCATCCGCGCGTGCTGCTCCTCGACGAGCCGCTCGGCGCGCTCGACCTAAAGCTGCGCAAGCAGATGCAGCTCGAGCTGAAGCGCATCCAGACTGAAGTTGGCATCACCTTCGTGTATGTCACCCACGACCAGGACGAGGCGATGACGATGTCCGATCGCATCGCCGTCATGCGCGCCGGGCGGATCGAGCAGCTTGGCTCGGCAGAGGATCTCTACGAACGGCCCGCGACTCCGTTTGTGGCCGGCTTCCTGGGTGTTTCGAATCTGCTCGAGGGTCGCGTCACGGCGGCCTCATCCGGCATGCTCGAGATCGAGCTTGCCGGTGGCCGCCGCATCCATGCCGCGATCACGGGCGCGGGACGCGCCGTCGGCGACAGCGTCAGCGCCGGTGTCCGGCCCGAGAAGCTCAAGATCTCGCAGCTCGATGGCGACGATCCATCGTTTGCAACTCCGGGAAGCGACGGCGACGGGGCCACGAACGTCATCGAGGGCCGCGTCCTCGATGGCAGCTACGTCGGTGTCAGCACTCAGTACGTCGTTCGCCTCGACGACGGCCGCGACGTTGCCGTCTACGCACAGAACATCGAGACGAGCGGCGTCTCTCAGCAGTATCCCGTCGATCAGCGCGTTCGATTGAGCTGGTCGCCCACGCACACGTTCGTGATCGGTGGCAGTGCCGATCAAGAGGCCGTGGCTTCGGCCGCGGAGGGAGGATCGCAAAGTGCCTGACCGTCGGATTCATCCCCGGGCGACGATGCTCGCATCGCTTGCCATCACCTTCGTGTTGGTCGGCTGTGGCATCTCCAGCCAATCCCAGGCACCGGGCACAACTCCCGCTCCGACGGGACTCGGCGGAGCGTCCCAGCCGCCCGCAGCCTCGACCGGCCCCGCCGCGTCCACGTCCGTGGCAAGCACTCCGGCCTCATCGGGCGGCGGTCCACTCAACACGGCCAACCCGTCGCTCATCCCGAGCATCTCGGCTGGCCCCTCGACACCGCAGCCCACGATCGCGGGCGACGTCTCGTGGGCCAACTGGCCGGTCTACATCGACACGGCGAACGGGACCTATCCAACCATCGATCAGTTCACGTCCGAGACGGGCATTCACGTCGCCTACCACGAGGACATCAACGACAACAGCGAGTTTTTTGGCAAGATCCAGCCTGACCTCCAGGCCGGCCGCCCGACCGGCTACGACGTGATCACGCCGTCCGATTGGATGGTCGCCAAGTTGATTCGCTTCGGCTACCTCCAGCCGCTCGACAAGACGCTGCTACCGAACTGGACGGCCAACGCCCAGGACGTTCTCAAGAACCCGTGGTACGACCCGGGCAATGTGTACTCGGTTCCATGGCAGGCCGGCATCGTTGGCATCGCCTACAACCCCAAGCTGACCGGCCGCGACATCACCAGCTTCGACGATCTGCTCGATCCGGCGTTCGCCGGCCGATCCGGGTTGTTCAGCGAGATGATCGACACGATGAGCCTGACGCTGCTGAGCGACGGAGTTAAGCCGGAGGACGCGACGATGGATGACGTCGTGGCCGCACAGCAAAAACTGCTGACCGCTGCGCAGGCCGGCCAATTCCGTGCGTTCTACGGCAACGACTACTACGACGCGCTGGCGTCGGGCGACCTGGCCGTGACGATGGCCTGGTCGGGCGACATCAGTCAGATGCAGCTGTACGACAACCCGGACATCAAGTTCGTCATCCCCAGCACCGGCGGCATGCTCTTCGTCGACAACATGGTCATGCCCAACTTCGCGCAGCATCCAGCAGACGCGTACAAGCTGATGGACTACTGGTACACGCCTGAGGCAGCTGTGCCGCTGACCGAGTACATCGGCTACTTCAGCCCGGTCAAGGGCGTTCAGGACGCAATCCTGGCAGACGCTCAGGCAGCGACCAACGACGGCAAAACGATCAAGGCCGAGCGGCTGACGCGGGTCGCCAACGACTCCTTCCCGACGCCAGAGGAGCTGGCCAATGTCTACAACTACAAGCAGCTCACCGAAGACGAGGAGCGCCAATGGAATGAGCTCTTCAACCAGGTCGTCAATGGTTGAGCGCGAGCCGCGCGAGCCGCGCGCGATCGTGGTCTAAGGCGACCATGCCCCGTCAGCTGCGCTGGTTGACCCCGTACCTGTTCATGGTCCCGGGTCTGCTGGTGCTGGTGATCTTCTTCTTCATCCCCATGCTCGTGATGGCCTCGATCAGCCTTCAGGAAGGCAGCCTGGGTACCGGCTACACGTTGACCTGGAACTTCGGCATCTACCCGGAGGTGATGAACACCTACCTGCCGCAGTTCACGAGGTCACTCATCTACGCGCTGATCGTCACCCTGGCCACGCTCGTGCTGGGCTATCCGATCGCGTGGACCATCGCCAACCGCGGCGGGCGATTCAAGAACATCCTGCTGCTCCTTGTGATCCTGCCCTTCTTCACGTCGTTCATCATCCGGACGCTGGCCTGGAAGCAGATCCTGGCCGACAATGGCATGATCCTGGGCACGCTCAAGGACCTCGGCCTGCTCGATCAGAACGCCCATGTTCTCGCCAGTCCACTCGCGGTGGTGTCAGGGCTCACGTACAACTTCCTGCCGTTCATGATCCTGCCGCTGTACGTGGCGCTTGAAAAGATCGATCCGCGTCTGGTCGAGGCTGCAAACGACCTCTACGCCAATCGAACCCAGGCGTTTCGGCGCGTAACGCTGCCCTTGTCGATGCCCGGGGTATTCGCAGGCTCGCTGCTGGTCTTCATCCCGGCTGTCGGTGACTTCGTCAACGCCGACATTTTGGGCAGCCGCGATACGACGATGATCGGCAACGTCATCCAGCGTCTGTTCCTCCAGACGAACGATTACCCGGGAGCGTCCGCGCTGGGATTCGTGCTCATGGCATCGGTGCTCGTGCTCGTGGCCATCTATGCCCGCGCAGTTGGCGCGGACGAGCTGACTGCGGGGTGATGGCAAGATGACTGCATCCGCTGTCCGCGCCAAGCCCGCGGGCCGTACCACTGCCGCCACCGAAGAAGATCCGCCGCAGCACCGGACGCCGCTCGGCAAGAAGGTCCTCCGTTGGTCGTTGCCGATCTACACGGCCATCGCCGTGATCTACATGTTCCTGCCCATCGTGGTCATGATCCTTTTTTCGTTCAACGATCCTCAGGGCCGTCAGAACATCACCTGGCAGGGCTTCACGATCCAGAACTACTTCGACGTCTGGAGCCGGCCGGATATCACCGGGCCAATGTTCAACAGCCTGCTCATTGCCGTGGTGTCGACCATCGTCGCCACGATCGCAGGCACGCTTATTGGTCTCGCGTTGGTGCGCTATAAGTTCCGCGGGCGCAGCTCGGTCAACCTGCTCATCTACATTCCCATGGCCACGCCGGAAGTGATCATGGGTGCGTCCCTGCTCGCGTTATGGGCATCGATCGGCGTTGCTCGTGGCCTGCCTACGATCATCATCGCCCATGTCGCGTTCTGCATCAGCTTCGTCGTCGTGGCGATTCGGGCGCGTCTTGCGGGGTTCAACCGCTCACTCGAGGAGGCGGCGATGGATCTTGGCGCCGACGAGTGGACGACTTTCCGCAAGGTCACACTGCCACTCATCCTGCCGGGCATCCTCGCGGCGGCGATGCTCTCGTTCGCACTATCGATCGACGACTACGTGATCACGTCGTTCGTGTCCGGCCAGACGCTGACATTCCCGCTATGGGTCTATGGCGCCTCGCGCCTGGGCATGCCTCCTGAGGTCAACGTGCTTGGCACGCTCATCTTCGTCCTCGCGTTTCTTGCGATCGTGGC
>JBBQEC010000202.1:0-4650 GCA_038320305.1 Candidatus Limnocylindrales bacterium
GTGAGAACGAAGCCCTGGACGAGGTTGCCCACGTGCAGCGAGCGCGCGGACGCGTCAAAGCCCACGTAGGCGCTGATCGGGCCTTTGGCGAGGCGCGCCTCAACGCCCTGCGAGGACTCTGCGACGAGTCCGCGCCAGGACAGCTCATCGAGCAGCGAGTGGGGCGACGGCATGGCGGTAATGCTAGAGTCCGACGCAGATGCAGGCCAACCGCAACGGTCGGCAGGCAGGACGCCCACCCGATCAACGAGCCAAGCGCGGCTCGCGCACGGGTGGCTCTCTTGCGGTCGCGCTTCCCATGCTCGTCTTCGCGACGATGGCCATCGTCGCCGTGTTCGGGCTCGTCGGCGTCGTAGGTGCGTTCGCGCTATACAGCCAGGACCTGCCGCCGGCGACCGACCTCGAGCAGATCCAGTTCAGCACGGCATCGACCATCTATGACCGAACCGGCTCGGTGCAGTTGGCCAGCTTTGGCGGTGGCCAGAACCGCCTGCCGGTCACCTTCGATGAGATTCCGCCGATCCTGATGGACGCTACGACGGCAATCGAGGACAAGTCGTTCTGGACCAACACGGGAGTCGACCCGATCGGCATCCTGTCCGCAGCGCTCGACTCGATACGCGGCGACAGCCGCGGAGCCTCGACGATCACCCAACAGTTGGTGCGCCAGCGGCTGCTCGATCCGGACCTCGTCCAGGATCCAGGTCGCACGATCGAGCGCAAGGTCAAGGAGATCATCCAGTCCGTGCGCGTGACAGAGGCATATCCGGGCGAAGCGGGCAAGCAGAAGATCATGACTGCCTACCTCAACCAGAACTACTACGGCAACGGCACATACGGCATTCTCGCCGCGGCGAAGGGCTACTTCGGCGTCGACAACCTGCACGAGCTGACTCTGGGCCAGGTTGCGTTGCTGGCGGCCCTGCCGCAGTCGCCGTCGTCATACGACCTCGTGCGCAATGCCGTCAAGGCCCCCGATGGAACGCTGTACGTGCCGCTCAACACCGGCCTGCCCGTCGTCGAAAGGCGCAACTATATCCTCGATCTCCTCGCCAACGATCCCGACCGCCGCGTCCTGACCGGCAATCAATATGGCGCGCAGGACTTCGAGAATGCCAAGAGCGAGCCGATCATCCTCGCTCCACAGGACACTCAACAAGCCCTCCAGCAGTGGCTCGCGCCGCACTTCGTCTGGGCCGTCCGCGACGAGCTCGCGCAGAAGCTGTGCGCAGGTGCCGACACGTGTCCGGAGCTCGAGCGCGGTGGACTCAAGATCACCACGACGCTCGACTGGAACATGCAACAGATCGCCGAAAAGTGGGTCACGGCCGGCGTGCTCCTGCCCCATGCATCAGACCCACAGGCGTTTGCACAACAGATTGGCGTGCCCTTCGAGCCGTGGATGAAGAAGCTCGCGAAGCTCCAGGTCAACAACGGCGCGCTCATCGCAATGGACTACCAGACCGGCGAGACGCTGGCCTACGTTGGCAGTGCCGGCTACTACCGCGACGACATCTCTTCGCCCAAGTTCCAGCCCCAATTCGACGTGCTCGGAGACGGTTGGCGCCAACCGGGATCGGCCTTCAAGCCATTCAACTACGTCACGGGCATCAATGACGGCTCGATGACGGCTGCGTCGATGTTCATGGACGTGACGACAACCTTCGACAACTCGGGCGGCTACACGCCGAAGGATTGGGACCTGCTTGAGCGAGGGCCCGTGCGGATGCGCACCGCGCTGCAGTGGTCGATGAACATCCCGGCGGTCAAGGCATTGGTCCTCAACGGCGTCAGCGACGTGTTTCTGGCAGCGCAGAACTTCGGCATGACCTTCCAGAACGACACGCCGTCCGCTGGGTTGTCGCTGACGCTGGGCACAGAGGTGTCGCATCCGCGCGATGTGGCTGAGTCGTACGCGACGATGGCTAACCAGGGCTCGTACATCGGCTACACGACGATCCTGACGATCCAGGACTCGAGCGGCAAAGATCTGGTCCCGCCCTATGCGCCACCGGCCGGCAAGCCTGCCGTCTCGCCACAGGCGGCGTACGTGATGACCAACATCCTCGCGTCGAATACGGACCCCAAGCAGAACCCGATCTGGGGTGATTTCGCCATCCGCGGGTCTGACGGAACTCGTCGCCCGGCGACACTCAAGACGGGTACGACGCAGGACGCCAACGATCTCGTCGCATATGGCTATCTCCCACCACCCGACGATGCCGGCCGTTCAGCGGGCGAGTACGCACTCGTCGTGGGAGTCTGGAACGGCAACTCGGACGGCTCGCCCGTGCTCACGCCACAAAACCCCGTCCTGTCAACGGACGTCGCCGCGCCCGTGTGGCAGGGCTTCTCCCAGGAAGTTAGCCAGGGCTGGGCGGTCACCGACTTCCCGCGCCCGGACGGCATCGTCGAGGCCGATGTCGATGCCTGGAGCGGCGGCGTGCCCACGCAGTTCACCACGCAGACCTACCACGAGGTGTTCATATCCGGCACGCAGCCAACCGCCCCGGACTCGACCAAGGTTGGCCTTCAGGTCGTGCCGGATGCCAACGGCAACGACGTGCTGTGGGTCGATGGCTGCGCGGGCACGCCGACGACGAACGGCTTCCTGAGCCTGGCCAACGTCGATGCCGACCATGCCGATTGGCACGCGGCAGACGCCGGTTGGATCGCACGTGCTCAGCAGGGACCCGGCACTCCGGGCGGACCAGATCCAAACATACCGACCAAGGCGAGCTTCATCTTCGACCCGCGCAACGCGCCGTACGGCAAGAGCTGGGGCGCGCCGTTCCCACCGACCACAAACTGCCAGCAGGCTCCGCCTTCGCCGTCACCAGCTCCGTCGCTTGAGGCGTCCCCAACTCTTGAGCCGTCACTCGAGCCGACCCCCACGACGGAGATAACACCTCCACCGATCACACCGGCCCCGACGGAGCCCCCGACGGCCCCGCCTCCGCCGACCGAGCCACCGACCCCCAAGCCCACGCCCACAGAACAGCCACCCCCACGGACCGAGCCACCCACGGAGCTCCCGACTCCCGCCCCCAGCTAGAACTCGACGATCGTGGCTCCGTCGCCGCCCTCGCCACGTTCGCCGGGGCGCCACGATTTGACCAGCGGATGGGCGCGCAACTGTGCGCGCAGCGCATCGCGCAGCGCGCCCGAGCCGTGGCCGTGAATGATGGTTGCTCGTTGCGATCCGGCGACCGACGCTGCATCGAGGTACTGATCGAGCTGTTCCACCGCCTCCTCGACGCGTGCTCCGCGCAGGTCGAGAGAGCTCGGAATCACGCGATGTACCTGCGGCCGGATAGTTTCGCTGGGTAGCGCGGTAAGTGGTGAGGCGACGATCTCCAGCTCGTCGAACGGGACACTGATGCGCATCGCGCCGGCGGCAAGCGTCGCCTGACCCGCACGCTCGTCCACCTCCGTGACCGTGCCATGCCAACCATCCTTGGATCGGGCCTGTGTGCCAACCACGATTCGGGCGGGCGCCTCGGCGACCGGCTCCGGCAATGCAGGCGCTTCGTCGCCGCTGACGAGCGCGGCGAGCCGCTCGTCGAGTTGCTGAGCCGAATCCTCCAGGCGTGACTCGGTGAGGCTGGCACGCGCCAGGAGCTCGCGCGCTGCGCGGATCTCCCCGTGAACCTCCGCCAGCGCACGTTGCGCCTCGGCCCGTGCGTCTGACGCGACGGTGTCACGTTCGCGGCGGGCGCGAGAACGCTCCTCCTCTGCCTCATGACGTGCGCTGCGCGCTCGTCCCTCCGCCTCCGTGGCCCGCGCGAGCGACTCCTCGGCAGTGATCTGAGCTTCCTTGATCGACAACAGTGTCTGCTCGAACTCGGCTTCGGCGCGGCCCAGGCGGGAGCGCGCCTCATCGACGATGTCCTTTGGCAGACCCAGCCGCTCGGTGATTGCGAAGGCCTGCGACGTGCCGGGCAGGCCGATGCGCAGCCGGTACGTGGGCGAGAGCGTCTCGATGTCGAACTCGACCGAGGCGTTCTCCGCTACCGGGGAGTTGTGCGCATACGCCTTCAGCTCCGGGTAGTGGGTGGTGGCAGCGACGAGTGCACCTGCGGCAATAAAGTGGTCGATGAGCGCCTGCGCGAGGGCGGATCCCTCGGTCGGATCGGTACCCGCCCCAAGCTCGTCAAGCAGGACAAGCGTCTTGGGGCCGGCTTGCTCGACGATGCGCACGATCGAGCGCATGTGGCCCGAGAAGGTCGACAGGGATTGGGCGATTGACTGCTCGTCGCCGATGTCGGCAAACACGTCCTGAAATACGGGCAGGCGTGAGCCCGGCGCCGCTGGAACGTGCATGCCCGACTGATTCATGAGCCCGAGTAGGCCAATGGTGCGCAGGGCGACGGTCTTGCCGCCCGTGTTCGGGCCCGTGATGACCAGCGCTCGGAATTCGATGCCCAGGCGAATGTCGATCGGTACGACGCGGCCGCTCAGGCCGGGATGGCGGGCCGACAGCAGCTCAAGACTGTCGTCGGCTGAAATCGACGCCCGCACCGCGTCCATGTCGCCGGCGAGCCGCGCGCGGGCGATCCAGAAATCGAACGTCGCCAGAGCCTCCAGGGTCTCGTCGAGTGCGTCCGCGTGGCCCGCGACTATCTCCGACAGCTCGTCGAGGATGCGCTC
>JBBQEC010000203.1:0-4638 GCA_038320305.1 Candidatus Limnocylindrales bacterium
GCGCTTGGTGTACTGCGGCGCCTTCCGTGCGCGCTTCAGGCCGTACTTCTTGCGCTCCTTCATGCGCGGATCGCGCGAGAGGAACCCTGCCTGGCGCAGCGGCGCTCGCGCGCCCTCGGGGTCACTCTGCAGGAGCGCGCGCGCGATGCCGTGGCGGATCGCGCCGGCCTGACCATGGTGACCGCCGCCCTCGACCTTGACCAACACGTTGTAGCGGCCTTCCATGCCAGTGACCTTGAACGGCATCGTGATGTCGGTCAGGTCGACCGCGTTGCCGAAATGCTCTTCGAGCGAGCGGCCGTTGACGATGACCTCGCCCTCGCCGGCAAGCAGGCGCACGCGAGCGACGCTCGTCTTGCGCCGGCCCGTGCCGTAGAAGTAAGCGGTGCTATTGGCGGCCATTAGCGGGTCGAACCTCCCATGGGCAGCGGCTCGGGCTGCTGTGCCTCGTGCGGGTGCTCGCTGCCCGCGTAAACCTTCAACTTGCGCAGCTGCTGCACGCCCAGCTTGTTGCGGGGCAGCATGCCCTTGACCGCACGGCGAATGACTTCCTCTGGCCGGCGCTCGAGAAGCTCGGCCAGTGTCTCGCTCCGGAAACCGCCCGGGTAACCACTATGGCGCGCGTAGAACTTGTCCTTTGCCTTGTTGCCGCTGACCTCGATCTTGGCCGCGTTGAGCACGATCACATGGTCGCCGGTATCCATGTGCGTGGCGAACGTGGGCTTGTGTTTGCCCTCGAGGATCGTGGCGACGCGCGAGGCGAGCAGGCCGAGGCGCTGGCCGGTCGCGTCAACGACAAACCAGCTGCGCTCGATTTCCTCTGCCCGAGGTGTGTATGTCCTGCTCATCGCTTCATTCAAGTCCTGTTACTTGTCCTGTCTCTCGTTGTTGTCCTGTCTCGTTCGGGACCCATTGGCACGTTCCAGAGGGTCAGACCGCGCGCCGGCGCAGCCTCGCCCTCGAATGCCGGGACCTTCGCCGCAAGTGCCGCGCGCACGTCGTCGACGCCGTGCTTTCCCTTGCCCACACGTATGAGCGCGGCAGCAATGCGGCGCACCATGCCACGCAGGAAAGTGTCGCCGATCACGATGATCGTGATCATCTCGCCGTGCCTGCGCACCTCGATTTGGCTCAGCGTCCGTACCGGCTGGCGGTCCTTGCCACCAAATGGTGAGAAGTCGTGCTCGCCGATGAAAACGTTCGCCGCTTCGCGCATCGCCTCAACATCGAGCTTGTCAGGCACGCCGTACGCGTACCGCTCGCGGAGAGGGCTACGAGTACCGTTCCAGATCTGATAGCGGTATTCCCGGTGGCGCGCCCGATAGCGCGGCCGGAACTCCGGCGATACGCGTCTCAGGCGACCGATCGAGAGGTCTGCAGGCAGCAAACCAATGAGTGCCAACTGGAGCTCATCGCGACCCAGGCGCCCGTCGACGGTGAATGCGATCACCTGCCCACGAGCATGAACGCCGGCGTCGGTTCTACCCGCGCCGTCGACCTGGATCCGTCGTCCGTCCGAGATTGCAGTCAAGACTCGCTCTAGCTCGCCCTGGACCGTGCGCTCTCTCGGTTGGAACTGGAATCCGGCAAAGTCGGTCCCGTCATATTCGACCCGTGCGCTGTAACGAACGGAGCCGCCCTCTCGGGCGATCTTTGCTTGTGCCCGGCCCATCTGCAGGGGCGAGCGGTGCTAGACCAGCTCGAGCTGGACCATGGGAGCCCGATCGCCGGCCCGCTGGCCGATCTTGACGATGCGGGTGTAGCCCGAGGTTCGATCCGCATACTTGGGAGCGATCTCGTTCATAAGCTTGTCGATGACGAGCGGCTCGTTGGGCAGCTGGGCGATGATCTGACGACGCGCGGCGAGCGAGCCATCCTTGGCCAACGTGATGACCTGCTCGACCTGACCGCGCAACTCTTTGGCGCGCGCCTCGGTCGTCTTTATCCGCTCGTAGCGCAGGACCGAGACGATCAAGTTGCCGAACAGCGCCTTGCGCGGGCCCGTCTTGCGACCGAGCTTGCGAACGGCGATCTGATGCGCCATTTAGGCGTCGTCCTCGTCCATCTGGAGGTCGTCAAGCGCGTCCTCGGCGTCGTACTCGCCACCTTCAGACCCATCATCCGGCGGCAGGAAGCCGCGCATGCGCAGGCGTTCCTTCATCTCGTCGAGCGACTTCTTGCCGAAGTTGCGCATGCGCAGCAGGTCCTCGTCCTGAAGGCTCAGGAGCTGACCGACCTTGACGATGTTATTGCGCTTGAGCGAGTTGTAGGCGCGCATGGGCAGATCGAGCTCCTCGATCGGCATATCGAGCATGTTGGCCGGCAGCGCCGTAGCGCCGCCCGCGACAAGAGCCTCACCGACGAGCATCTGCTTGCCAGCGGTGGTGAACAGGCTGAACTGGTTGACCAGGATCTCTGCGGCGCGGCTGAGCGCCTCCTCCGGAGTGACTGTGCCGTCCGTCTCGATCTCGATCGTCAGCTTGTCGAAGTTGGTCATCTGGCCGACACGCGTGTTCTCGACCGTGTAGTTGACCTTGCGCACTGGCGAGAAGATTGCGTCGACGGGGATGACGCCGATCGGCAACTGGTCGCTGCGATCGGCGGACAGGTAGCCGACACCGCGCTCGACGGTCATGTCGATCTCGACCGGCATATCGTCAGAGTCGAGCGTCAGCAGCTCCTGGTCCAGGTTGACGATCTCGACGTCCGCGTTTGGCTCGATATCGTTGGCCGTGACCACGCCGGCGCCCGACTTGAGCAGGCGCAGCTGAACCGGGTGCGGCGCGTAGCTCTTGAGTCGCAGCTTCTTGATGTTGAGGACCATCTGGGTGACGTCTTCCTTCACGCCCGGGATGGTGCTGAACTCGTGGTAGACGTCGCGGACCTGGATCGATGTCACGGCGGCGCCCTCGAGCGAGGAGAGCAGCACGCGCCGCAGCGCGTTGCCGATGGTGACGCCGTAACCGGCGGGAAGCGGACTGGCTTCGTACTTGGCGTACGACTCCTGTGGCTCGCCTACCGGCTCGATCTGCGGGTTCTCAATTTCAATCATCTATTTTCCTTACCTCCGCAGGCTTGATGCCTGCTGCGCGCGTCGGGCTGCTGCCTGCCTCCGGCAGGCGTCCGCCCTTCGCTTGCGGGCTTACCTCGAGTAGTACTCGACGACGAGCTGCTCGTTGAGCTCGAGTGGCATCTGGTCGCGGCGTGGCAGGCCAGTCACATTGCCGCCCAGCTGATCGCCGTCAACGCTCAGCCAATCGGGGCGCTGGGCGCCCTTCATCGTCTCGAGCGCGGTCTTGAAATATTCCGACTTGCGACTCGTCTCTCGGACTTCGACCCTGTCGCCCTCGCCGACCTGGTGCGACGGGATCGTCGTGCCGCGGCCGTTGATCTTGAAGTGACCATGGGCAACCAGCTGACGCGCCTGGGCGCGGCTCGTGGCAAAGCCCATGCGGAAGACGACGTTGTCGAGACGGGTCTCGAGGAGGCGCATCAAGTTCTCGCCGGTCACGCCCGGGCGGCGCTCAGCCGTCTCGAAGTAGCGCTTGAACTGGCGCTCGTGGACCGAATAGATGCGCCGCATCTTCTGCTTCTCACGAAGCTGGACGCCGTACTCGCTGACCTTGCGGCGACGGACACCGTGCTGGCCGGGCGGGTTCGGCCGGCGTTCGAAGGGGCACTTCTTGGTGTAGCACTTGGCGCCCTTGAGATAAAGCTTCATTCCCTCGCGTCGGCAAAGACGCGAAACGGGACCGCGATAGCGTGACATTGCCGTCCTTCTCCTAGACCCGACGCCGCTTAGGCGGGCGGCAGCCGTTGTGTGGGGTGGGCGTCACGTCAGTAATGGCAGTTACCTCCAGACCGGCAGCCTGGAGCGATCGAATGGCCTGCTCGCGACCGGCGCCGGGGCCTTTCACGAAGACCTCGACCTGGCGCATGCCGTGCTCCATCGCCTTGCGCGCGGCACCATCTGCCGACTGAGCGGCCGCATACGGCGTACTCTTGCGCGATCCCTTGAAGCCGGCGACGCCGCCCGAGCCCCATGAAACCACGGAACCGGCGAGGTCCGTGATCGAGATGATCGTGTTGTTGAAGCTGGCCTGAATATGCGCATGGCCGACGGGGACGTTCTTCTTCTCCCGACGGCGCGTCTTGGTCGCGCGCTTGCGTTCCGCCATTTGTTAGTCGCGCTCTCCCTACTTCTTGCGCCGCACGCCGACCGTGCGCTTTGGTCCGCGTCGCTGGCGTGCATTGGTCTTGGTTCGCTGGCCACGCGCCGGAAGGTTGCGCCGGTGGCGCAATCCGCGGTACGAGCCGATCTCCTGCAGTCGCTTGATGTTCAGCGCGACCTCGCGGCGCAGGTCGCCTTCGACCTTGTGGCGCCGATCGATGATCTCGCGCAGGCGGTTGACCTGGTCGTCGGTCAGGTCGCGCACCCGGGTATCGGGGTTGACATTGGCCTGCGCCAGAATCTTCTGGCTCGTGGGCAGCCCGATGCCGAAAATATACGTCAGCGAGATCTCGACGCGCTTCTCGCGCGGGAGATCTATACCTGAGATGCGTGCCATGTGTCGCTTAACCCTGCCGTTGCTTGTGCTTGGGATTCGAGCAGATGCACATCACGACGCCGTGGCGCCG
>JBBQEC010000204.1:0-4631 GCA_038320305.1 Candidatus Limnocylindrales bacterium
AGCGAAGGTCATGGCGGAGATCTACGCGCAGGTCCTCGAGGCCAACGGCTACACCGTCGATCGCACCGGCATCGGCCTGGGCGACAGAAGCGTCGTGGCGCCCGCAATCGAGAGCGGCCAGATCAACCTCCAGCCGGAGTACATCGGCAGCCGCATCTCGTACCAGGTCAAGCAGGCCAATCCGACCGGCGCACCGGCAAGCGGTGGCATCACTGGTCCCACCGGCGATGCGGCGACGAACCTCACCGATCTACAACAGCTGCTTGCGGCGAAGAACCTGACGGTTCTCAACTTCACTCCGGCAGTCGATACGAACGCGTTCGTCGTTCGCCCCGACACCGCGCAACAGTTCAACCTGACCAAGATGAGTGACACGACCGCCGTCCAGACCCAGCTCAAGTGGGGCCTGGCAACGGACTGCGCCACAAACCTGCTGTGCGGCGCTCCGGGCGGAGCGCTCCAAACTGCCTACGGGCTGACCCAGACGACGATCGACGGCGCAACACTGCTGTCCGCGTGCGACAAGCCAATGGCAGATGCGCTCAAGAACAACACCATTGACGTCGCAGAGCTGTGCTCGACGCAGCCTGATATCGCGGTCAATGGCTGGGTCCTGCTCCAGGACGACAAGCAAACGCAACCGGCGGACAACATTTCGCCAATCGTTCGCAACGACTTCCTGGCCCAGGTCGACCAGGCTTCCTTCGAGAAGCTCCTGAACGACGTATCGGCCAAGATCGACACGGCGACGCTGACGGACCTGTACAAGCAGGTTGCCGTTGACCACAAGGACACGAATGCTGTCGCAGCGGCGTGGCTCACGGCGAACGGCTTCGTCCAGTAAGTAAAGCTGCCGCAACGAGGTCGTCACGCGGTGGACGGCTACCTCGACCTGGCCGCCTGGCGGCGCGAGGTCGCGGAGATGTACGCCGCATGGCGCCACGAATCGGCGTCTGATCCGGAGCAAGCCACGGAGCAGCTGCGCAAAGCGCGCGAATCGCTCTTCAGCACGCACCCACAGACGCCGCTCAAGGAACACGACAGAGCCCGCTTCGGCGGGCTCTCCTATTTTCCGTACGACGCGGCCTACAGATTTACCGCGCTCGTCGAGCCCGCCGCAGCGCCAGCCCGACCGGAGCTGGCGGCCTGGATGGAGCTGCCGGCGAGCCTGACACCAGAGTTCTCGTTTCGCTTGATCGGACGCGCCCATCTCAGCGGGCCGCTGGCCGGTGCCACCCTGCCGATTTTCTGGATGGAGGGCTACGCCGGCGGTCTGTTCGTCCCCTTCCGTGACGCGACCAGCGGCACACAAACGTACGGGGCCGGCCGCTACCTGCTCGACACGGTTAAGGGCGCGGACATGGGCGGTGATTGGGCGCGCGGCGAGCTGCTGCTCGACTTCAACACCGCCTACCACCCGTCATGCGCCTACGACCCCAAATGGAATTGCCCGCTCGCGCCACTGGAGAGCCGCCTTGCGCTGCCCGTTCGCGCGGGCGAGCGGCTGTCGGACTGGATGGGGCACTGACCGCCACATCATCTACGGGACTTGATCGCGGTACCACCTAACGGCTGACGTTAGTTCGGTTGTCCGGACGCACCACCGTCAATAGCGTCGCCTCGTTCGGCGCATGAGGGTGTGCCGCGAACTGCGGAAGGTTCTGCTTGACGGCTCTGACCAGTCGAATCTCAGCTGCCCGGGTGAACGCTTTCGCGTGGCGACCCAGCCTGCGCGTTGGCATACTCGCCATCAGCGCCACGCTCGTGGCGGGCATGGCCGTGATCGTATCGGTCAACGTCAGCGACAGCCTGTCCAAGACCGCGACCAACGAGGCGATTCGCAGCACAGAGGCGGTGATCAGCGGGTTCATGGATCCGCTGCTCGGTCCCGCCGATCTCTCCGACCGGACCCCTGAGCAGAAAGCCGCGATCAATAACCAGCTTGCCCAGCTCGTCGCGTCCGGCAGGCTGCTGCGCATCAAGGTCTGGAGTCCGGAAGGTCGGGTTGTCTATTCCGATCTGCCGGAGCTGCGCGGCGCGTCATTCCCAATCGACAACGATCTGGCAGAGGCCCTCGATGGCAAGGTGGCCTCCCAGTTCTCCAACGGCAGCGACCAGGAGAACGAGTTCGACCATGGCCTGGCCAACCACCTCCTGTCGATCTATCTGCCTATCCACGGCACGGGCAACGGCACTGCCGTCGGCGTGTACGAGATCTACGAGGACGCTGCCCCGATCGACGCCGAGATTGGCGCGACTCGCAACGACGTGCTCTTCATCGTCGGCGTCTATGGCCTGGCCTTGATGCTGGTCCTGTTCATAAGCTTTGCCGGTGCGTCGCGTCTTCTGTCACGCCAGAACCAGCGCCTGACGACGAGTGAGCGGCGCTTCCGATCACTCGTCCAGAACTCCACGGACGTCAACATGATCGTCAGCAGCGATGGCAAGATCGCATGTGAGGGTTCGGCGGTAGAGCGTGTGCTCGGATATCCGGCAGAGGGTCGGGTCGGCCAGAAGGCTTTCTCCGAAGTCGTCGCCGATGACCAGCCGTCAGTGTTGCACCTCCTCTCCGAGGTCCTGCGCAGCCCATCCGCCGAGGCGTCGACGGAGGTTCGAGTGCACCATGCCGATGGCTCCAATCGGTGGATCGAAGTCGTCATGCGCAACCTGTGCGATGACCCGGCCGTTGATGGAGTGGTGGTCAACTATCGCGACGTCACCACGCGCAGATCCCTCGAGGACGAGCTGCGTCACCAGGCCTTCCACGACTCGCTCACGGGCTTGGCCAATCGGGCATTGTTCCTGGACCGCCTGCAGCACGCGATGTCGCGCAAGCGTGGCTTCGGCCGTCCCCTGGCGGTGATGTTCGTCGACCTCGACGACTTCAAGACGGTCAATGACAGCCTGGGTCACAGCGAGGGCGACGAGCTGCTGATTGCCGTTGCGCAGCGCCTTACCGATGTTCTCCGCTCGTCCGACACGATCGCGCGCATGGGTGGCGACGAGTTCGCGATCCTGATCGACGACGCCGTCGACGGAGACGCGCCGATTGAGGTCGCGCGCCGGCTTCAGGAGACGCTCGTGGCCCCCTTTGGCCACGCGAAGAAGGACCTGTTCGTGCGCGCCAGCATCGGCGTGACAACACGCATCTCGGGCGACGAGACGCCAGTGGACATGCTGCGCAACGCGGATATTGCCATGTACACGGCCAAGTCGAACGGCAAGAACCGGATCGAGGCCTACCAGCCCGAGA
Source organism: Candidatus Limnocylindrales bacterium (assembly GCA_038320305.1). Taxonomy (GTDB): domain Bacteria; phylum Chloroflexota; class Limnocylindria; order Limnocylindrales; family CSP1-4; genus JALYGJ01. The sequence continues at coordinate 3,254 of JBBQEC010000204.1, forward strand.
TGCATGCCGCAGCAACTGCGCGGCTTGCGCTGCGCGGTGATCTCGAGCGCGCCATGGACCGTGGCGAGTTCTTCCTCGTGTATCAGCCGATCGTGTGTCTTGACGACAACCGTCCACGGGGCGTCGAGGCGCTCGTTCGCTGGCGCCATCCAGAGCGCGGCATCGTCAACCCTACTGAGTTCGTGCCGCTCGCCGAGGAGACCGGCCTGATTGTCAAGCTCGGTCGGTGGGTGCTCGACGAAGCATGCGGCCAAGCGCACCAGTGGGATGTCTCGGGCGTGGTGCCGCCGTTCTCCATCAACGTGAACGTCTCGGCTCGACAGCTCCAGGAGCCCGACTTTGTCGACCAGGTCCGGCGCACCCTCGAGGCGTCGCAGCTGCCGGCGAGTCGCGTGACCCTCGAGTTCACCGAGAGCCTGCTGCTGCGTGACACCGAGTTGACGATCTCCACGTTGCACTCCCTCAAGGCGCTCGGCGTTCGTCTCGCGATCGACGACTTCGGCACCGGCTACTCGTCACTTTCATACTTGCGCCGGTTGCCCATCGACGAGCTCAAGATCGACGCCTCATTCATCGCCGGCGTGTCGAGCGAGCCTGATCAGATGGCCGTTGTCCGCTCGATCGTCGAGCTGGCCGAGACGCTCCATCTTGAAACGGTCGCGGAAGGCATCGAAGACTTCGCCCAGCTCGAGGCGCTGCGCGGGCTTTCCGCCCAGATGGGCCAAGGCTTCGTCTTCGCCGAGCCACTCGAGGCAGGCCAGGTCGCCTCAATGCTGTCCTCGGCCACGGTCGAGCCGAGCATTGACATGGTCCCACAATCGCTTCCAGCGCTATCGCCGCCGTCTGCCCCACTGACGGAGCTGCCGGCGGACCTGTTCTCGGCGAGCCCGTCAGCAGCACAGCCGCCACGGGCATCACGGCGCAAGGCTCCGGCGGGATCTGAGGCCAAGGTCGCCTAGAGGGTGCGCGGCGTACCATCGACGACGTGTCAACTGCTCTCACGAACCCCATTGCTCTCGAGCCAAACGTCCAGTCCTTTCTGACCGAACCGGTTCGCTACTCGACGATCGCCACGATCAACCCTGACGGTGGACCTCACCAGATCGTCATCTGGTACCTGCTTCGCCACGATGCCAGGCTTGGCGATCACATCGTGGTCAACTCACGCCGCGGCCGGCTCTGGCCGACCAATCTGAGCCGCGATCCGCGGGCCAACTTCGCCGTCTACGAGGCGGAGAACGCCGTGACGATCAAGTGCCGCGTCGTTCAGACGTACGACGGCGCGGCGGCGCAGGCCGATATTGCGGAGATGGCCGTGCGCTACGACACGCCCGAGTATGCCGCGAGCGAGATCGCTCGCTTCCGGACCGAGGACCGC
>JBBQEC010000205.1:0-4611 GCA_038320305.1 Candidatus Limnocylindrales bacterium
GTCGCGCGACAGCGAGGCGCACACCTCCGTGCCCTTGTTGACCTGCTGGGTATTGGCCAGGCCGCACAGCGGCAGTCGGAGGAGCCATAACAGTGGCGCGCCGATGATCGCCAGGCCCGCGGAGGCCTTGGCGAGCTGCCATGTTCGCGCCGATGGGCCGTGCCATAGCTCCGCCAGGAAGTAAGCGAGAGCCATGAACGAGAAGGGCAGCGTCGTGAAGATGTGGTACTGGAACGTGGCTCGGTCAATGCGCGCCCATGGCAGCCACATGCACATGACCGCGATGACGACGGCGGTCAGCGCCAGGCTGCGGCGCTTCCAGGCCTGCCAGGAGGCCCACGCAACGGCCGGGATTGCGAGCCAGAACGAGATCAGGTTGCCCGTGTCGTAGATGACGGCCGTGGTGCCACCGGCGTAGTCGCTCTGCTCGAACCAGACCGGTTTCAGGTCGAGCGGCCACGCCCACCACGGCGACGAGGCAGGATGGGTCGCGCGCAGGTAGTTGTGGTACTCGTACATCGAATTTTGAAGGTCGAGGAATGTCTGGCCGGTGTGGCCCGCGGGATAGCCAGTGAACCACTGATTGCCCAGGTTGATCCATGGGATGTAGCTGATCACGTAGACGGCGAGCGGCACAATCGTGATGAGCAACAGAGCGATCAGCCACGACGAACCCAGGAAGCCCGAGCCGGGTCTCAACCAGCCGCGCTCCGGGGGCGGCGATGCAACTGACGCATCCGGATTGACCGTGGAGGCACTCGCCAGCGGGCCACGGCCGCGCCGGCCGAGGTACCAACCCATGATTGCGACGATCAAGCCGAGACCCACACCCGCGATGCCGATGGCAACAATGCGTGTCGGCGGCAGCAGCGCGCCCGCGGCCGCCGGTGGGCCGGCTACGAGCCGGTAGCTTCCGTAGCCGAGCGCGACCGCTCCGGCGAGCAGGGGCACGAGGACCGCAAAGCGGAACTCATCGCGAGTCATGCGCATCGGCCGCAGCGTGATGCCGATCGCGAGCAGCAACGTCAGCACGATCATGATCGCCAGGAACAGGTAGTTGATCTGCGGATTGGCGACCGTCGGATTGGGCGTGATGGCGAGGTAGCCCAGGACGCCCGTCAAGGCGATCATCGCAGCCAGAGCGATCCAGCGGCCGAGCGCAGATCTGAGCAGGATGAGCAGCCCGACCGCGCCGATTGCGTAGGCACCAACCCATTTCGAGGCGAGCGCGAGGCCCAGCAGCACGCCAACCGACACGAGAACGCTCGCGGTGATCCAGGGTCTACGCCAGCGGCCCATCCACAAGGGCACGAACAACGTGAACGCCGCGACGATGAAGAACGAGACGTACGTGTCGTTCATTGCGATCCGGGCGTTGGCAAAGAACATGCCGTCGACGAGGACGAGGATCGCGGCGATGACCGCGACGCTGCGTCGCTTGAACATGAACCGCGCCAGCAGGTAGATAAGGGCCGCGGTCAGCGCACCCAGGAGCACACCGGGGAAGCGATAGGCGAACTGGTTATTGCCGGTGTCGACGGTGGCCATCTCGCCCGTCGGGCTGAATGCCAGAAGGTTGTTACGGTCCTCCGCGGGGTAGTCATGTTGTGCATCCATGACAGCGATCTGCGGCTCGAACGGCAGTGGCGCATCGGCAAAGACGCTATTGCCGCGCGGCTCGACGACATAGATCGTGGGTGAGCTGCCGTCCTGGGTTGTGCCCAGCACATGAACGTTGGTTGTCGCCTCGTTCCAGTAGACCTTCTCGACATCGTTGGGCATGGGCACCGTGTCGCCCAATGCGACGCTGTCGCTGTCGCCCGGAATGCGGATCGTGATCACTTTGTCGCCGGAGGCGGCGTATATCGTCGGCTGGTCTGGCCCGCGCTCAGCCAGCGCCAACCCTGTCACGGGATTGGTCGTGGATGTCTCGTGCAGTGTGGCAAGCGTTGCCGAGTCAAGGAAGGTCACGCCCCCAGGCTCGGCAACGGCTACGGCGGTGCCATCTGTGATGCCTACGCCGTCCAGATTGCCGTTGTCGATCTCCTTCTGGATCGCATCCTTCTGATCGCCCACGAAGCCGGCGACTGGTATCGGTCCCTTGGCAGAGGCGATTACCTGCTCGATGCGCGCCGGGTCATCCTTGAGCAGGGCGGCCAGCTGCTGCGAAAGGGCGGCGAGGTCGGTTACCTCCGCCGGATCGACCGTTACGACTGCGTGAGATGGGACACTCACGAGATCTGCTGTTCCAGGCAGCGTCGCTCGCCCGGTCTCAACTCCCGTCTGCGGGTCGATGCTGACGACGGTCCCGCCCGAGGACAGCCCGACCAGGTGGTCGCCGATTACCTCCAGCCTGACCAACGGTCCTTCGAGCCCGGTCATCGCACCGAACGGCGTGGGCTGGAGACCCATATCGTCGACCAGCGTGCCGGTGCGCTGCGCATCGAATCCTGAAGTCGCGACCTGGCCGATCGTTCCGTCGGCTTGGCCCGCGTAGAGAACATGTGTGTCTGGATCGCCGGCCACGGCAACCCAGGCTCCACTGACACTCGCGGACGGGTCCCAGCCCTGCTTCTCGAGGTCGTAGACGTCGACGCTCGTACCCGTTGCGACGTATAGCCGATCGCCGTAGTGGACAGTCGGCTGGTCGGAGGGCGCCCACCGTTGCTCGATCGTCGCATCGGTCGTTGGCGCGCCCAGATCGGCGGTCGAGGTCACACGGTGATCGCCGAGCACCTCGATACCCAGCGCCATGCCGTACTTGGCGACATGGGGATGTGTGAACTCATAGATCGAGTGCGGCATGTCGAAGCGCCAGTCCTGGAGGAACTCCATCGCCGTCCGCGCGTGGTAGACCTCATCGAAGTGCATGCCGTAGGGCACTTCGAGGCGGTACGTGCGCAGGAACAGCGCGGCCAGGAAGATGAGCACGAATAACGCCAGGTCCTTGCGGCCCAAACGGCCGCCGCGCTCACCCATAAGCAGCGCACTGCGGTCGCGCCGGATGGAGAAGCCCGGCACGAGAGCCGCGAGCGGTGAATACCAGGGCTGGGTCGGCTCGTTCGGCTCGACGAAATTGCCGTCAAGGTCATCAGTGACGACCTCGGCCGAGACCGCGCCGGATAGACCGAGCTCGTATTCGTCGGCCTCATAGACGGCGCTCGGCCGGAGCGCCCAGACGACGACGGCGAAGCCGATGACGTTCAGGATGACCGCGCTGACGATCGCGATCGGCTCACGGAAAAACTCGCCGAGAGGCAGGTTCTCGAGGTTGCTCGTCGCGTACTGCGGCGTCGTGAGGACGCCGTGCATGTTGATGAACGCAGCGATCGACAGCACGACTGTGGCCACGGCCCAACGCCGATTGACGATGGCCACGAGCGGCAGGAACGCAAAGATCGGGAACATGTAGCGCTCGTGGACGCGCGTCGGGAGCATGAAGAAGCCGAGGGCCAGGAGCAGGGCAACGATCAGGACGCTGCGGCGATCGTCGCGCCACGCGACGCGTGCCAGGCCAAGGAAAAAGCCGAGCCCGAGGAGCAGGGTGCCCACCGCGAAGCCGGGTATTGGACCAAAGAGCGGGATGGTGTCCAGGGACCAGCCGCCGCCGAACGCCAGCGGCTGGTTGCCGCCGGATCCAAGCATCGCCCACGGGTTGTAGCCGTTAACACTCAGATATGGGTAGCCGCCGGCCGTCTGTAACACGAGCTGAACCAAGCCGAACGGGTCAAGCGAGAACGGCGTGATGACGATGAGCATCACGATCAGCGACGCAATAGCGGACGAGACGAGCCGCCACGGGCCGCGTTCGTACTCGAACCAGCCGCGTACGCGTTCCGGGACGAGAACCTTGTTGCGCGGTTGATCGCTCCAGTCGAGTGGCGCGTGCCAAAGCGACGATCGGAGCAGAGGCCAGAGGTGACGGCGGAGCAGGATGATGCCCACGAGCGGCAGCGCCACAACGCCGAACTGAGGCTTGATGAGCACAGCCAGCGTGGCCAGCACTGCCGCCCCTTCGGAGTTGCCGCGGATCAGCGCCCAGACCGCCAGCAGCAAGACCAGGGTCCCGACCGAATCCGTCTGGCCCCAGATCGCCGAGTCGTACCAGGTGACGGGGTTGAAGACGTAGATGGCAGCGGCAATCAGTGCCAGCCGTTGAGCGTCAGCGTGGCCGGCGCGCCACGACCTCACAATCCGGTACAGAACGTAGCCGATGGCGATATCGCACAGGATCGGAGGGATCTTGATCAACGCGGAGATAACCGCGCCAGCGTCGTAATTCGCGAGGGGCGCGAGAATGTGCCCGATTTCGCCGACGACCCAGAGCACGTACATGTACCCGGGCGGGTAGTCGGCGAAGCCGGCAGTGGCATAGAAGCTGCCCGGGCCGGTCTTGGCCAGCTGCTCCGCCCACGCGGCGAACGTCCCGATATCGGACGTGAAACCCGAGCCGGGCAGCAGCACATAGGCGAGAAATAGACGAAGGAGAAGACCGACGAAGAGCAGGATCGCGATGCCCGAGCCGAACGCGTTCGCGCTCAGTGGACTCTTGGCGACCCGGGAGATCCGGTCGGCCCCATCCTCGTGGGGCGCTGTCACTACCGACCCAAC
>JBBQEC010000206.1:0-4604 GCA_038320305.1 Candidatus Limnocylindrales bacterium
GCGGTTGCTCGGGCGTTCTGGGGAGGACTCGACGTGTCGCCGTTATGTGTGTGAATCAAGAGTACCGTGCAACTTGTAGGGTGTGAAATGGTGTTCAACGCCGGCAGGACCGCAGCCCCTACCTGCATCCAATTCGTTCACGACTTACGCCGTGAGAGCCGTCGAGCCTTCCCCGGAGCGCGCGAGCGCCACGACCTAGAGCATACGCGCCTCGCCGGCCGACGCAATAGCCACGGCCGACTCACCGCTTAATTCCTCGCGCACACTCGCGGATGCCTGCAACATCCAATTGCGCAGCGTCGTGCGCCACGCCTTGCGCAGACGGCCGTCGATGCCCCGATCGACGACGAACACGGCGCGCATGACGCCGTCGACGCACAGCGATGTGACCTCCAGATCGTCTAGCTCACTGCCCGCCTCCAGATCACTCGCGAACTCGATCGCCTCGCGATAGATCTCGCCACGTTGGTCGGCCGGAATGTGCTTGAGTGCCACTGGCGGCGCAGTAGACAGGTCGTAACAGATGCCCCGTGGGAAGCGGCGCACGAAGTCCGCGATGAGCGCGGCGGGGGTCTGGGTGCTGTCGGAGGCATGCGTGGCGAGGTCAGCCATCGCGCGCGCGGCCTCGGACCCCGACGCGTGAACGGAGCGGATGGGCGCCCGATCTACCAGCCCGCCCGCGAGCCCCAGGCTGTGGCTCTGCCACGCAGCGGCGCTCGCCTCGTCGCCCAGGGCGAAAAGCCACAATTGCGTCGACGACAGCCATGCCGCGGCGCCCTGTTCGCGGCCGACGCGCTTGGCGATGCGCTCGGCGGCCGTGTCGCGCCGCGACCGTTCGGCGCGGCGCATTTCGCCCGTCGTGCCACGAGCGTCGAGGCGCGTGTCGAAGCTCAGCTGCGCGACAACGACGGACCCGGGTGCATCGCGCAGGCGGCGCAGCCAATCGGGCAGCGACAGGAGCGTGTCGTCGCCATCGTCGTCCCGCGCGGTCTCCAGGAGAACCATGAACGAGATCGCGAGCACGGCCCCGATCGCAAGGATCTGCAGCTCCTGCGACTGCACGAATGTGAATGCGGCGAGCAAGCCCACGACGCCGGCCACGCCGACGATCGTCAGTCGGAGGAACTGATCGGATGAGAATGCCTGGATCTGGGTCGTGGCCAGCAGCGCGCGCGCCACGAACATGACCAGGAGCGCCAAGAGCAATAACCCTGACAGGCCGCCGACGATGACCACGCCAACCGCCGCGATGGCCCAGGTAATTCCGCCCATGACGAGCGCGACGCGACGCGAGGCACGATCGAAGCGCTCGCGCAGGCTGCGCAACACAGGCACGTCCATCTTCTTGAGGTCGTAGTAGAGGAGGCGGGCCCATTCGAAGCCAGCACGGTTGACCGGCGCGAGCACGGCCAGAAGGATGACCAGGCTCTCGCCGGCACCGGTCGAGATCGTCGCGGAGCCGGCAATCACGATCAGCGCCTCGAGCCCAACGAGCGCGTATGACACGCCGGGCAAGAGCGCCGCCCGAAGTTGCCAAGCGGATGGGATGCGGCGCCGCTCGCGCAGCATCGGCATGATCGTCGGCAGCGCGAGTGTCTGGTACGTGCGCGACACGTAGTGGAAGGTCACTGCCGCGACGCTCAGAGCCGTGACCAGCTCCGCGAGGGGGAAGGCCCAGATGCCGATCAACGGATAGAACGCAAGCAACATGCCGACGCTGACGACGTCGAGCACGAGCAGCGACGGCAGCGGCCGATAGACGCGGCGGATCGCGTACGCCCCGGAGTGATAGGTACGTGTGACGAACTCGAGGGACGCGCCGATGAGCAGCGCGATGACAAGCGCGGCGCCCGGCCCGATGCCACCACCGATGAGGCTGTAAACCGCGAAGCCGGTGGCGCCGACAAGCACAGCAACGGCGACGATCACGGACAACGTCAGCCAGCTCGCAATCTCGCGCGGCACGATGTAGCCCGCGGCACGCTTCTGGAGCTCGCGGATCCTGGTGCGCATCTGCTCCAGGGCGCCCCACCAGAAGTCGGTCGTCATCGCCAGGACGGCCTCCAGAATGATGATCGTGATGAACAGATCGCGCGGGAACGCACCCAGGAGCAGCAGGATCTTGGCCGCGTGGATGAGCGTCGAGATAGCGGTTCGAGCGACGAAGAAGCGCAACCGATAGGCGAAGTAGCGGGCGAGATGGCCCCCGAGGAGCGCCTCCTCGAGCCGAACCACGGATTGCTGGTGACGCTCCTGCTTGTCGATCCAGCGGTCGATGTCCCTCATGACGCCCGCCTCGACCCAGCGTCCGCTGCCCGGGCCTTTCGGGTTCCACCCTGGTCGCGCTCGCGGCGCAGCGACATGAGCCGCCAGTCTTCACGGATCTTGCGATACGGAGCCTCGCGGAACGCACGCGGGCCCGACTTGCCGGTTGCCGCCGAGGCCACGATCAAAGCCAGCTCATGGTCCAGCGCGTCCAGCTGCGGCCGATCCGTGACCACCCTCGCGAGCAGAGGCGCTGCCGCACCGCTCAACTCGGTTTCGTCCGTGTCGAGCAGGGTCAGCATCGACCTCGCGATTGCGCGTCCGCGCGTGTCGACATCCGCATCCTCGAACGCACGGGCGGTGTTAGACGCTCGTCTGCGAGCGTCGCGCAGTAGCCTGCGGGCTTTCTTCTCGCCCAGTGCGACTGTGCCGTCGATATTGACGCGCATGCCCAGGAAGGTGACGCTCGGGGTGCCCTGCGCCTCCGGCCATGCTGTGGACGCTCGGCCGGCGCCCGTCAGGTACAGATCGTTGCGCTTCTCCTCGTTGAAGGCAATGTCAAGCTCGCGCAACTTGCGGTCGAACACATTGCTGGTCGAGCGCGCCGCATCCGCGTCCGGGTGCACGAAAATGAGGTCATCTGAGTATCGGACGTAGAAGCCCCCTTCGACGGCGTCGATCTCGCGGTCCACATCGCGCAGATAGAGGTTGAAGCACACGCTCGCAATGGGTTGGCCCGTGGGGACTCCGCGCAGGCGTGTGGTCGGAGCCAGGGGGAAGCCCCCAAGGACTGTCGGCCGTACGACGTTTGTGATCAGGTTTCGATCCGCGTCGGTCGGGAATGGGGCGCCGCGGCCGGCGATTGCGTCGTCAATCTGCTTCCAGATTGCGGAGGACGGCGCGAGCGGAATGGAATCGGTATACGACTCCACGTCGCGCCGAAGGACGTAAAGCCCCCGCGTTCTCGGATCCGGACGCTCGCGCCTGTGGCGGCGCATGTACGACGCGAGGCTGCCTACGCCCTCGATCCACGATCTGCCTGCCCGATACGAATAGAGGTTCGAGGACAGCGACGGCTCAATCGCCTCAGCCAGTATGTCCGCGACGACGCCGTGGACGATCAGGTCGAGCAGCGGGAACTCGAACACGTCGCGGCGCTTCCCGTCGGCCACGATCGAGCGGATGGTCGCCGGCCGCAGCTCGTATTCGCCACGCTCGACGGTTCGCGCGAGGAGCTTGGCCACCTGGCCGCGATGCATGACGACAGTGGCGAGGTTGACCTCGCCTTCGATCAGGCGGTGCAGGCCACCGTCGAACAGATGACGCTGATGAAGCCGATCAATCTGGCGCTCGTAGCGGCGTGGGTCGACCAGCGCTGCGTGAACGCCGGTTCCCTTGCCCCTGCCGAAGAGCCTCCGCCCAAGCGTGGAATTGGCCCTACTGGATGACCTGGATGGTGTCCTTCGAGAGATCTTGGATCTGGGTCCAGGTCTTGTACTGGCCGATCACGCCCGTCACGCAGATGGTCTTGCCCATGTACACGACTTCCGGCTTGCCGCTGAGCGGGTAGGCGCGGCGCTGCTCGCCCCAGATCACGGCATTGAACGTGACGTTGGGATAGGCCGAGTCCATGTTCAGCCACGTGGGATGGCCCTTTTCGGCGAAGACCCAGTTAGCGAACTGAACCGCGCCGCAGACCGTGGCCGTTTCTCCGATGTGGCCGGCTGCGTCCGTGGTCGAAATTGCGCCCGCAGGCCACTGCGCTACCGGAGCAGAGGTCGGCGGCGCCGTCGGCGGCAGAGTCGGTGCATTGGTGGGCTTCGGCGTCTTCGGCGGCTTGGGTGTCTTGATCGTCGTTGGTGGCAGCGTCGCTCCCGTTGTCGCGGGTACGATTACCGGCGGCAGTGTCGCGCCCGGCTCAAGTGAGGCTAGGACGCTCGAACCCGGCACCGGTGTGACAACTCCGCTGATGACGTCCGTAGACGTGGCCTGCGGGCCTGTATTGACGCAGCCCGCGAGCAGCAGTGCCGCGAGCGGAAAAATCAAACCTAGTCGCCGCATGGGCAGATTGCGCATTTCCGGAACCCCTCCCCTCGGTGCGATGCACCGTGACCGCGCATCCTAGGGGTTGGCACTCCCCACGGCAATGCCTGCCCAGGCATTCAGGCCTCAGAGCTCGGTCACGGGCGAAGTGATCCATACTGTCTGCTTAAGGCGCGCGCATCCAAGGCCGTAGCCAGCAAAAGCGAGGTGGATATGGCCAAGCATTCCAAGTCGGAGCGCGACAAGCGCAAGGAACAGAGCGAGGCAGTCGCGCGCATCGAGGCGGCGTGGGTCGC
>JBBQEC010000207.1:0-4594 GCA_038320305.1 Candidatus Limnocylindrales bacterium
CAGTCGAGCCAACTGGAGATGCGCTGCCAGAGACCGGCGACGAGCCGGCCGAAGGCGCTGATGACGCCGCCCCGACGGAAGGTGCGGACAGGGACGACGGCGCGTCCTGACCCGGGCAGCGCGATTCGTCGAGTCGCGCGAATCATCACGTCACCACGAGTCTGGTCACGGCGGCGCACTTAAGCGACGCCGTCGACCAGCGATTCTTTCGTGAGTGGTTGGTCGACCACCGTCTTGGACACACTGGTGCCAATATCGGTTGCACTGCATTGACGTACCCATCGAAGCCGTTCTCGGGCGGTACCCGAGGGGGTCGGCGGCCCGTCCGCCAGTGTTAGCATTCGAAAAAGGGCGCGTTAGGCGCTCGGCTGGGGATTAGGCGCAGGAATGGATCGCTTCGACAAGTTCACGGACCGCGCGCGCAAGGTCCTGACACTTGCTCAGGACGAAGCGCAGCGGTTCAACCACAACTACATCGGGACTGAACACCTCCTGCTCGGATTGGTGCGCGAGGGCGAGGGTGTCGCTGCGCGCGTGCTCGAGAACATGAACGTCGAGCTCGCCAAGGTCCGCACGGCAGTCGAGTTCATCATCGGCCGTGGCGACCGACCGGTCGTCGGCGAAGTAGGGCTCACGCCGCGCGCCAAGCGCGTGATCGAGCTGGCCATCGATGAGGCTCGCCGCTTGGGCCACAACTACATCGGCACGGAGCACCTGTTGCTGGGCCTGGTGCGCGAGGGCGAGGGCATCGCCGCGGGCGTGCTTGAGAGCCTGGGCGTGAATCTGGACAAGGTTCGCCACGAGGTCATTCGCGTCCTGTCGCAGAGCTCGAGCGCAGGTCCCGCCACAGAGACCAAGCGCGCCAGCAAGACTCCGACCGTCGATCAGCTGGGCATCAACCTGACGGATGCCGTCCGCGCCGGCAAGATCGATCCGGTCATCGGTCGCGAGAAGGAAATCGAGCGCGTAATCCAGATCCTCAGCCGCCGAACCAAGAACAACCCCGCGTTGATCGGTGAACCCGCTGTCGGCAAGACAGCCATTGCCGAGGGCCTCGCCCAGCGCATCGTCGCGGGCGACGTCCCCGAGACTTTGATCAACAAGCGCGTGCTGACGCTCGACATCGGCTCGCTTGTCGCCGGGACCAAATACCGCGGGGAGTTTGAGGAGCGCCTCAAGAAAATCATCGAGGAGCTGCGCTCGACGAACGACACGGTGCTCTTCATCGACGAGCTGCACACCCTCGTTGGCGCCGGAGCGGCTGAGGGCGCAATCGACGCGGCAAACATCCTGAAGCCGCCGCTGGCACGCGGCGAGCTGCAATGCATCGGCGCGACGACGCTCGACGAGTACCGCAAGTACATCGAGCGTGACGCGGCGCTTGAGCGACGGTTTCAGCCGGTCATGGTGGAAGAGCCAACCCTCGAGCAGACGGTCGAGATCCTGTTCGGGATCCGCGGGCGCTATGAGGAACACCACAAGGTCAAGATCACCGACGAGGCGCTGCGCGCCGCCGCCGACCTGAGCATCCGCTACATCACGGACCGGCATCTGCCGGACAAGGCGATCGATCTCATCGACGAGGCCGCGAGCAGGGTGAGGCTGCGCACAGCGAGCGCTCCGCCAGAGCTCAAGGAAGCTCAGCGCGAGTTTGACCGCGTGACCAAGGAAAAAGAAGCCGCGATCAACGACCAGGACTACGAGGTTGCCGCGAACCTGCGCGATGCCGAGGCGCAGGCCAAGGACAATATGGAGTCGCTTCGTGCGGCGTGGAACACGTCCCGCCAGGCAGAGGCGACCGACGTCACCGAGGAAGACATCGCCCAGGTCGTCGCAATGTGGACCGGTATTCCGGTCACGCGCATTGCGCAGGAGGAATCCGAGCGCCTCATGCACATGGAGGACGCGCTGCGCGAGAAGGTCATCGGCCAGGACGAGGCGATCGACACGATCTCCAAGGCTGTCCGCCGAGCCCGCGCCGGCTTGAAGGATCCCAAGCGCCCAATCGGCTCGTTCATCTTCCTTGGCCCAACCGGCGTGGGCAAGACGTGGCTGGCGAAGGCCCTGGCCGAGTTCATGTTCGGCTCCGAGGACGCGCTCATCAAGATCGACATGAGCGAGTTCATGGAGCGCCACAACGTCTCACGCCTCGTCGGCGCCCCTCCTGGCTACGTCGGCTTCGACGAAGGCGGCCAGCTGACCGAAGCAGTTCGGCGCAAGAGCTACAGCGTCGTGCTACTCGATGAGATCGAGAAGGCGCATCCAGAGGTGTTCAACATCCTGCTCCAGATACTGGAGGACGGGCATCTCACGGACGCGAAGGGCCGCCGCGTCGACTTCCGCAACACGGTCATCATCATGACCAGCAACGTCGGCGCCAAGTCACTGCTCAAGGACACGAGCCTGGGCTTCCGGCCCGTGGCCACGGAACTGGTCAAGGAAGAGCAGCAGCAATACGATCGGATGCGCGAGAAGGTGCTCGAGCAGCTCAAGACACAGTTCCGACCAGAATTCCTGAACCGCGTTGACTCGGTGGTCGTCTTCCGCTCACTTCAGATTGAGCAGATCCGTGTGATCGTTGAACTGCTCCTCGACCGCGTTCGCGATCAGCTGAGGGCGCAGCAGATCGAGCTCGAGATCACGCAGGATGCCAAGGACCACATCATCAAGCTCGGCTACGACATTGACTATGGCGCGCGCCCGCTGCGACGCGTGATCCAGAACATGGTCGAGGACCAGCTTGCCGAAGGGCTCTTGACTGACCGTTTCCAGGCGGGCATGACCGTCATCGTCGACAAGGGCGACGACACGGGTTTGTCAATCAGGCCCCTCGAGGAGAAGATTCCGGTCGAGGCAAGCGCCTAAGCCTGTGGCTCGGCTCGACACCCGCTACGTGTGTGGGACATGCGGCGCGACGAGCCTCCGTTGGGAAGGGCAGTGCCGCTCGTGCGGCAACTGGAACACGATGGTCGAGGCGCCCGCCGAATCGCCGCGCGCACGGGTGAGGAGCGAGGCGCCGGTCGCCGCACCACGAGTCACGCCACTCAACGAGCTTGACGAGGCAGACAGTGAGCGGATTGCGATTGGCATCAGGGAGATCGACCGCGTACTGGGCGGCGGGATCGTGCCCGGATCACTGGTGCTGCTCGGCGGCGAACCAGGCATCGGCAAGTCGACGCTCGTGTTGGCACTTTGTGGCGCCGTCGCGCGTGCCACCGGCGGGACCGGCCGCGTCCTGTACGCCAGCGGTGAGGAGTCCGCGGCACAGCTGCGCATGCGTGCGGGCCGGCTTGGACTCGTCGGGCGTGGCGCCGGCGAACAGATTGATGTCCTACCGGAGACTTCTGTTGAGCGCATAGTCGCCGCGGCCCAGGCGACCGCGCCCGCGCTTCTCGTCATCGACTCGATCCAGACCCTGACCACGGATCACCTCGACGGCCCCGCCGGATCGGTTGGGCAGGTGCGCGAGGCCGCGGCGCGGCTGCAGGGCTATGCCAAGGAAAACGGCGTGCCAACGATCCTTGTGGGCCACGTGACCAAGGACGGCACCCTGGCCGGTCCCAAGACGCTCGAACATATCGTCGACGTCGTGCTCACCCTCGAGGGCGAGCGCTTTTCGGGACTCCGACTGCTGCGCGCGAGCAAGAACCGCTTTGGGTCTACCGACGAGGTGGGAGTGTTCGAGATGGCATCGGACGGCCTGCTCGAGGTCGCCGATCCGGGCTCCGCATTTATCGAATCAGGCTCTCTCGTCGCGCCGGGCGTCGCAGTTGCGGCGACCCTGGAAGGCAGCAGACCGCTGCTCGTTGAAGTTCAGGCACTCGTAGCGCCGCAGGTGCATGGGTCGCCGCGACGCACAGCCTCAGGACTCGACTCGCAGCGATTGGCGTTGCTCATCGCCGTCCTGGGTCGTCGTGCGGGCATGAACCTCGCCAGCCACGACGTCTACGCGAGCATCGTCGGCGGCCTGATCGTGGAGGAACCCGCGGTCGATCTGCCGTTGGCGCTGTCGCTCGCCTCCGCTCTGCGCGACCGCTCGCTCATTTCAGGCACCGTGCTGTGTGGCGAGATAGGCCTGACGGGTGAGCTGCGGCCGATCAACGGACTGGGCCGACGTCTTCGCGAAGCCGCACGGCTGGGCTTCACAAGGGCCATAGCCCCCCGCCAACAGGGTCGTGGCGAAATTGTCGAGGAGATGGCAGGCTTCGAGTTGATCAGGGTCGCAAGTCTGCGTGACGCAATCGCGGCCGCGCTGGTTGAGCAACCCCAAAGACTCGAGCGAGCGACGGTGTCGATCGCGGTCGGAGAGAAAACCTCATGAACATCTTCATACGCTTGCTGGGCTGCGGACTGGTCGCAGCGATCGCCGTCGCTATCACGTCGGCTGCTGGCGTGCCCAAGCTCGACACGTCGACCCTGGGCGGCGCCGTGCCCCTCGCCGGCTGGATAGGAGCCTGGTTCGTCATTGGCTTCAGTGTCCTGCCATATGTGACCGTGGTCCCTGCCCAGTCGCTGATCCGTCACGTAACCGAGATGTCGACAGGGGAGTTCATCAGCGGCGTGGTCGGGCTCGTGGTCGGCCTGTTGATCGGGC
>JBBQEC010000208.1:0-4580 GCA_038320305.1 Candidatus Limnocylindrales bacterium
GTCACGGCCAACTCGCTTCAGCCAGACGGAGCAACCGATATCGGTACTCCCAACGGTGACGGCACCGAGTGGAGCTTCACGCTGCGTGATGGCATGAAGTGGCAGGACGGAACACCCGTCAATTGCGAGGACTTCAAGTACGGCGCGTCGCGCACGTTCGCGACAGACCTCATCACAAATGGCCCGACCTACGCGCTTCAGTACCTGGACATCCCAAGCGTGGATGGCTACGCGGCTGATGCCGATGGCAAGCCCGTCGCGACGACCACGTCCGCTTATGGTGGCCCATACAGCGACAACCTCTCGGTCTTCTCGGACAAGGGTTTGTCGAAGCCGATCGCGAATGACAAGGCTGCCTACGATGCCGCCGTGTCATGCGCTGGTAACACCATCAGCTACAAGCTCAATCACGCTGTGCCGGACTTTAACTACACGGTGACGCTCGGCTTCGACGCCGTGCCGAACCCGGTTGATCACCCAAATGCAGACACGGGCGAGAGTTACACGAACGCTCCGTGGTCGAACGGCCCGTACATGATCGACAGCTTCGCCCCCGGCGTTGGCGGCAAGCTCGTGCTCGTCCGCAACCCGAACTGGACCCCCGATGGGTATCGTTCGGCCTACCCGGACAAGTGGGAAGTTGACTTCGCGATCGACCCCGGCGTCCTCGACGGTCGGCTCATGCAGCCCACCGGCAACGACACTTTCGCGCTGCAGTACGGCGCCATCCAGCCACAGAATCTGAGCGCCATATTCTCGGATCCGCACACGGTGAACGCCGACTTTGTTGGCCGAGCCTTCAGTGACTACGACCCGTACAGCCGCTACTACTGGATCCGGACCGACAAGGTCACCAACGTGAAGATCCGTCAGGCGATGGCCGTTGCCCTCGACCGCGACGCGATCCGCACCGCTGGTGGCGGCGAATTCGTTGGCGATTACGCTGACGGCGTCGTCAAGCCGAACATCGGCCAGGACTATGCGCCAACCCACCTGTGGGACGCGCAGGGTCCATTTGGCGAGGATGTTCCGGCTACCGGCGATGCAGCCCTTGCCACGCAGCTGATTACTGACTCGGGTGAGGCAGCGCCCACGCTGACCTGGGACTATGTCCCCGGTCCTGTCGCGGACCAGATTGCTGCCATCGTCAAGCAGAACCTTGAGGGCGTCGGCTTCACGATCAACCTCAACCCCATCTCCGAGCACTATTACTCGGTCGTCCAGAACCCCGACACTCAGCACGAGTTCGGTGGCGCTGGCTGGGGCCCTGACTGGCCGAACGCTTCGACCGTCATCCCACCGCTCTTCACTGACAACGGTGGCTTCAACCTGTCACGCATCAGCAAGGCCAACAATCCGGATTTCTACGATGGAATCCAGACTGCTGCGACCACGCTCGATCGTGCTGCTCAGGCCACCCAGTGGCAGACGCTCAACACGACGGCTGCCACCGATATCTTCGTCATCCCGACCTTCTTCGGTCTGGCTCAGACGATCGCCGGCAACGAAGTCGGCAACCTGTACAGGTGGGCTCCGTATGGCTCGTGGCCGTACGCGGAGCTGTACGCGCAGCAGTAAAAAGGTCTCCCCACCAGGAACCTGACACTCTGCACCGGAGGAGCGGCTTCATGCCGCTCCTCCGGTGAGTTAACTGCCAGCAGCACTTAGAGAGGTAGGCTCAGATGCTCGGCTACATCATCCGACGCTTACTGGGCATGGTGTTGCTGCTCTTTCTGCTCTCTGTCGTTGTCTTCGTGCTGTTCAGCCTGCTGCCGTTCGATCCGGCCTCGCTGACGTGCGGCAAGGCCTGCACGCCGGCGATTATTGCCGCGAACAGGCATCGCCTTGGCTTCGATCTGCCGCTTATCACCCAGTACTTCAACTTCGTCAGCGGCATCTTCGTCGGCCGAACGTTCCTGCCGGACTCGCCCCAGCCGATTGTCTGTGCGGCGCCCTGCCTGGGCTATTCGTTCTTCCGCCACGAACAGGTGCTTTCGATGATCGCGCGCGCGTTCCCAGTCACGATGTGGCTGGCCATCGGCGGCTTCATCGTCTGGATCATCACGGGCGTGCTGGGTGGCATCTATGCTGCCCTCAAGCGCGGGCGATGGCAGGATCGGACGATCATGACCTTGGCATTGGTTGGCTACTCGTTGCCCTCGTTCTTCATCGGCCTCGTTTTGTTCTTCTTCGTGATCCTGGAGTTTCGGTTGTTACCACCGCCGAGGTATGTGCCGCCGGATCAAGATCCGGTCGGATTCTTCCAGACGATGCTCTTGCCCTGGATTGTCATTGCCGTGCTCAACGCTGCGTTCTATGTCCGGCTGACACGTAATCAGGTACTTGAGACGCTGAATGAGGATTACGTGCGCACAGCGCGCGCCAAGGGTTTGCGCGAACGCGTGGTTGTTGTCAAACATGCCCTCCGGGCGGGCTTGACGCCCATCGTTACGGCGGCCGGCCTTGATCTGGCCTTCCTGCTCGGCGGCGCGATCATCACCGAGCAGATCTTCAGCTTGCCCGGCCTCGGATCGCTGGCTCTCGGCTCGGTCACGCAGTCGGATCTGCCGGTGATCACGGCGATCACGCTGCTGGTGGCAACCTTCATCATCTTTGCGAACCTGATCGTCGATCTGCTGTATGCAGTGGTGGATCCGCGCGTGAGGGTCGGATGATCGGTCGGTTGACCCGAACGGTAGATCGGATCTCGACGACCGCAACAGAAGAACGGGCATTCCTGACCGTAAAGAACCTCAAGGTCACGTTTCCTACTGAGGACGGACAGGTCCAGGCGGTCGACGATATCTCGCTGACCCTTGAGAAGGGGCGGACTCTGGCTATCGTCGGCGAGTCCGGCTCGGGCAAGAGCGTCACCGCCCAGGCGATCATGGGCCTGCTCGACCGGTCGGCGGCCAAGCTCGAGGGCGAGATCTGGCTGGACGACGTAGACCTGCTTGGGCTTACATCCTCCCAGATGCAGGCCATGCGTGGTAAGAAGCTGGCGATGATCTTCCAGGACCCCATGTCCAGCTTGCATCCGTTCTATCGCGTGGGTGATCAGATCGTCGAAGCAATGCGCGCGCACCGGAAGGTCAATGCCAAGGAAGCGCGGCGCGAAGTCATCGACATGTTCAAGCGCGTCGGCATTCCTGCGGCCGAGCGGCGCGTCGACGCATATCCACATCAGCTATCGGGTGGCATGAGACAGCGCGTAATGATCGCGATGGCGCTCATCAATTCGCCGGATCTGCTCATCGCTGACGAGCCGACGACGGCTTTGGACGTGACTGTCCAGGCCCAGATCCTTGAGCTGATCCAGGACCTGCAGAGAGAATTCGGCACGACGGTGATCATGATTACCCACGATCTGGGCATCGTTGCCGACGTGGCCGATGAGGTCGCCGTGATGTATGGCGCGCGCATCGTCGAAACGGGCCCGACCAGGGCGATCTTCGAACGGCCCGAGATGCCCTACACGCTTGGCCTGCTCTCATCGATACCGCGCATGGACGTCGAGGTTGGCGGCCGGCTGCTTCCAATCCCGGGCAATCCACCCTCGCCTCTCCGCCTGCCCAAGGGTTGCGTCTTCGAGCCTCGCTGTCGGTACGCCTCAATGACCAACGGATTGTCCCAGACCGTCCGACCCGATCTGCTGCCAACCGACGATCCCGATCATCTCGTCCGTTGTCATCTGCCGCCGGAGACCAGGCAGCGCATCTCCACAGAAGTCCTCGCCGCACTGTCCGAGGCGGCAGCACAATGACGGTCTCAAGCGACGCGGTAGCAAGGGAGAAGGTCGCCCCGAAGGATCATTCCAATGGACCTATCGTCAAGGTCACCGGGCTCAAGACCTACTTCCCAGTCAGGTCGCGCGGCCTTTTGCCGCGCACCATCGGCTACGTCAAGGCCGTCGACGGCGTCGACCTGACGATCAATCCGGGCGAGACCTTGGGCCTCGTAGGCGAGTCTGGGTCCGGCAAGACCACCGCCGCGCGCTCCATTTTGATGCTTGTACGACCGACGGAGGGCCAGATCGAGCTGGACGGCGACGACGTGACCAAGCTTTCGAGCAAGCAGCTCGTTCCCATCCGGCGCAAGGCCCAGATGATCTTCCAGGATCCGTACAACGCACTTAATCCGCGCCACACGGTAGGCACGATCATCGCTGCCCCGTTCAACGTCCAGAAGATCACTCCTGAGGGAGGTGTCAAGAAGTCTGTCCAGGAGCTCATGGAGCGCGTCGGGCTCAACCCAGAGCACTACAACCGCTATCCGAATGAGTTCTCAGGCGGTCAGCGCCAGCGAATCGGCATCGCCCGCGCCGTTGCGCTGCGACCCAAGCTGATCGTGTGTGACGAACCGGTCAGCGCGCTCGACGTTTCCATCCAGGCGCAGATCCTGAACCTACTGCGCGACCTTCAGCAGGACTTCGGCATCGCCTACCTGTTCGTGGCGCACGATCTCGCCGTTGTCCGTCAGATCTCGCACCGAGTGTCAGTCATGTACCTCGGCAAGATCATGGAGTCGGCGCCACGAAAGTCCCTCTACCAGATGCCCCTGCATCCTTACACGCATTCGCT